>DATMNR010000440.1:0-2720 GCA_035568795.1 Ktedonobacteraceae bacterium | reverse complement strand
CCCTGGAATGGTGCATTCAAGGCATGGTCTTCGGTATCAGCTATAACAGTTACGAATCGACGCGCTTACCTGATGTTGAAAGTGTGCTTCGTATGTTGAAAGCATAGCGATGTAATCTACTCTGATGGTGCCGAAATTGCTGTTTTCGATCCCTCTGTCTTGCGTCTCCTTAAAGGAATCTCTTTGAGGAAAAACACAGCAATCAAGCCAAAAAGGATAACCACTAAACTTAACACGAAAACGTTGTGAATGCTCTGCGCTAATCCCATTTTCACTGCTTGTAGTAGCATGTTGAACGCCACATTACCCTGTTCACCGTAGCCTGAAAAACCGGAGCGTATCTGTGAAAGCGTGTTGGGCGAGAGCAGGATGAGTGGGTTATCAAATGCGTTCAGTATGCTTGCAGGCAGAAAATGCAGGAGAGTCTCAGGTAGCTTAGCGTGATACGCCGGGACATAGCTTGAAACGAGAACCGAACCCATCGCGGATAGTCCGATTGTTCCGCCAAGCTGCCGGAAGAAGATCAGCGTCGAAGATACCTCACCGATTTTTTTCGGATAGACATTTTGCACGACGGTTGTGTAGACCGCAAGACCCGACCCGACACCAATACCAAGTACCAGCATCGCTACCAGTAACTGGGTATAGCTCGAGCTGGCATCCAGGCGCACAAGCATGAGCGTTCCTACGACATCTATAACAACGCCGAGAATTGCAACCCATTTGTACTTGCCTGTCAGAGTCAACGCAAGGCCAGAGAGGACGCTGCCGCCGATAGCGGTGAGCATGAACGGCATTAGAATCAACCCGCTATTGGTAGCCGATGTGCCGAGCACTCCCTGCGCGAAGAGAGGAATGGCGAATGCCGTGCCATATAAGCTGACGCTGTAGATGACGGTGACGAGTAGGGAAACGCCATAAATGCGCACGCTGTCTTTGATCAATCCTGGTTCAAAAATTGGCTCTCTTCCCTGGCGTTCCAGGCGCGCAGCGTAGAACACAAACACGATTAGGATGACGACTGCTCCACCAAAGAGGCCGATAATCTGGGGCGAAAGCCATGCATACTGGTTGCCTGCTAGCGTGAATCCGAGCAGCAGTGGAACAGTACCGAGTATGAGCAGCGCCGCTCCTATGTAATCAATACTCACCCGCCCGGTTTTACGCCGCAATGTGGGCATCAGGAAAACCAGCACCAACATGGCAAGAATGCCAATAGGTATATTGACATAAAATACCCAGCGCCACGATGCATTATCGGTAATCCAACCGCCAGCCAGGGGACCAAGAATAGCAGCCAGGGCGTAAATGCTCCCGCTTACGCCCTGCCACTTGCCACGCTCACGCGGTGGGAACAAATCTCCGATAATAGTGATTGCCATAGGCTCTAATGCTGCTGCTCCCAGGCCCTGAAAGGCGCGGAACGCAATAAGTTGATTCATGCTCTGCGCGGAACCAGAAAGCGCGGAACCGGTCAGAAAGACTACAATGCCAACCAGCATGATTGGCTTGCGACCAAACAGGTCGGAGAGCTTGCCAATAATGGGAATTGGCACAGTCGAGGTGAGCAGATAGGCCGTAGAGACCCAGGTGATCAGTTCAAACCCTTGTAGGTCAGCGACGATGTGGGGCATGGCCGTACCTACGATGGTCTGATCAAGCATAGCAAGAAAGACGACGCAGAGTACGCCAACCATAGTGAAGATGGTTTCTCGCTTTCCATAAGGCATTGGCTCTGCGGTTTCTGGCAATCTACTTTCGAGAGTGAAAACCTCTTCTGAACTTTCCAGTTGCATTTTTTCTTGTTGCATAACATTCACCTATTTTTGATTGATATATCAGTCAATACATAATATAGAATAACCCAACAAACACAAGTTTGTCAAGAGAGCTAGTCTCTTATGTTCGTGTTCTTTGAGTGTTGAGGGTGCTGGGAAGTGTACTCACTGAAAATGTCACGTACATTTGAACAGATATAAAACTTAGATCAAAAGGAAGCAATTTTGAGAAGGAGGTCAGCAGTATTTAGCTACAATCGCTAACAACTCATCCACATCGAATGGTTTTGCTACGAAGTCGTCAGCCCCAACTGCTGCGACAGATTGCCTTGCATTGGGGTGGGCAGATATCATAATAATGGGGATATGCTTCGTTTCTTCCTGGCTTTTTAACTTTTTGCAGATTAGTCGCCCATCTTTACCAGAAAGTAACACATCTAGAATAATCACATTGGGTAATCCATCGTTCGCATCACGCAGATTTTCCGCGTATTCACCTTTTTCCGTAGTCTTCACCTCATATCCGGCAAATTCTAGTAGAAACTGAAGAGCATCTAAAATATCTTGGTCATCATCTACCACGAGAATCTTTATTGCCGATTGCTGCATATCGCTTATCCTCTCCACTTCTCATCATTCATTGCTCAATGGCAGTGTACTGGATGTATCTGGCAAGGTAAAGGCAAACAGAGAACCTTTCCCTTTCTCGCTCTCAACTGTCAGCGTACCATTATGCCGCTGAATGATTTCGCGCGTAATATACAATCCAATCCCAAGGCCTGGGTAGGTTTTCTCTTCTGGATCACTGACACGATGGAAGCAATCTTTTATGTTTGACGCGATACTCCAGGGTCACTTGATCTCCTGGTCTTTGAAGCAAAGACACGAATTGCTCCATAAAGAAAGGGAGATCGTCGGGATGGATAAATCCTTCGGGACTTG
>DATMNR010000439.1:0-9488 GCA_035568795.1 Ktedonobacteraceae bacterium | reverse complement strand
TACGACCGCTTCCTGGTATTGTGCATTTAATATCGTTCCCAGATTCTGGAATTCAATCGATGTCGTGACGATATTAAATGTCGCAAGGTCGTTCTGGTACTGAGTTTGCATTGCAGTCACATCTAATAGAGCTGCTTTCATTTTTTTAATAGTAGTATTGAAGGTATTGAGTTGATTGAGCGTTGTGTGTGACAAGGCTAAGGCTTCAGTTGCAGTACGCGCATCATTGCTGATAGCAGCGTAATCTTTCGGATATTGCGCTGCTGCTAGCAAAGATGAGTCTTTATTGTACTGTGCTGTGAAAGCCTGGGTATTACCAACTTTTCTTTGTTGTAGCGCTGATAGACTCGATTGAAAAAATTGCAAATCCTGTTGAGCTTGAACATTGTATTGATCTGAGATACTGCTAACTATTGCCTCGGTCTGGGTTACCAGTTGCTGGTAGTTGCTGGCAAGTTTCGTATTATAGTCAGTCACAGGTTGCTCATTGAAAAGGGAAAAAGGCGCACCTGCACTGTTCAGTTGCTGCTCTTTCTTAATGATAGGTTGAAGCGCAGATTCAGGTATACCAATCGATCGTGCGTGTTGAATAGCCTGATCGAGCGTGGCTTTACTTTGATTGAGTTGTGCTTGTGATTGAGAACTTCCCCCACAAGCAGTCATGAAGAGCATCATGCCAACTAACATTCCTGCAAGCATGATATGAGTCGAGCGAAAGGAACCTATTCTAAGCATATTGAGCTACCTCCGTCCGCTGCGTGCTTTATGTTTGCGTTTCTCTTTCCGAGCGGCTTTACCTGTTTTCTTGCCGCCGCTATGCTTGCCCTGGTTTGAAAAACCTGCAGATGCTGGTAATGCAGGCATGCCACCCATGCCTGCTCCTCCACCATACTGCTGGGCTAATTTAGCCCATGGACCTCTGCCACTACTCATCTGACGCATCATGTTGCGCATCTCGTGAAATTGATCGAGTAGCTGGTTTACAGCCTGCGTGGTTGAACCGCTGCCGCGAGCAATGCGCCTGCGCCGGCTGCCATTGATTAGATCAGGATTGTGCCTTTCTTCCAGAGTCATAGAAAGAATAATTGCCTCGATACGTTTGAGCTGATCTCCTTCAAGCGCCTCTTCCATATCTGGCACATCTGCCAATTTGTTGAATCCTGGAAGCATCTCCATCACATTCCGCAAAGGTCCCATGCGTTTCAATTGACGCATTGCATTCAGAAAATCTTCCAGGTCAAACTTGCCCTGCTGCATTTTTGCCTGGGCTTTTAATGCCTCTTCCTCATCGATTGCCTCTTGAGCTTTCTCGATGAGAGAAAGTACATCACCCATTCCCAGTATACGGGAGGCCAGGCGATCTGGATAAAATGGCTCCAGTGCATCCGTTTTCTCACCCATGCCCATAAATTTGATCGGCACGCCGGTGATCGAACGGATCGATAGCGCTGCACCGCCCCTGGCGTCTCCATCCATCTTCGTTAAAATCATACCTGTCAACGAAACAGCTTTGTTGAAGTCGTCGGCTACGCGTACCGCTTCCTGACCAGTCATTGCATCCGCGACAAGCAATACTTCACTAGGATGCAGGCGGTTGCGGATGGTGGTGACTTCCTGCATCATGCGCTCGTCGATGTTGAGACGCCCTGCTGTGTCCAGTATCACGACGTTGAGTGCTTGCTCACGAGCGTATTCCAACGAATGTACACAGATATCAATAGGATTTGATCCAGCTGGCTCAGCATACACTGGTATAGTGAGTTGCTTTCCCAACGTTTGTAACTGGTGAACAGCAGCTGGACGATACATATCCGCTGCAACCAGCAACGGGCGTTGCCCTTGTTTGCCAAGATAGTTTGCAAGCTTCGCTGCCGTCGTTGTTTTACCCGAACCTTGGAGACCCACCAGCATGATCACGTTTGGAGGTGCTCCCCCCAGGTCTAATTTATTATTACCATCAGAGCCGCCAAGCATCTCTACTAATTCATCATTGACAATTTGAAGGACCTGCTGCGCTGGCGAGAAACTACCCAACACATCTGCTCCAATTGCCTTTGCTTTGACACGCTCAACAAACTGACGCACTAACTTAAGGCTAACGTCGGCCTCAAGCAGCGCAAGCCTGACTTCACGCATTGCCTCTTCGACATCTGCCTCGGTCAGTTTGCCCTTCCCACTAAGATTTGTAAAAACCCCTTCAAGACGCTTTGATAAACTTTCAAACATTGCCATAAGTGCGCTATATCCTCTCCGCCATTCAACTAGTATTGTCCCAATTATAACACGTTTGTGTATCCCTGTTACGCACTGTTAATAGGTACTATTTCCCTGTTTTCAAAAAATGAATGTGGACAGGAAATATCGTAAGCATCGCGTGAAATACCAGTTCTTACGAGCAAATACCGATATTTGCTTGGGTGTGCCAACAATCATGGCTGCGTCACCACTCTCTATTCTTGTTTCCAAACGAGAACCCATCACCAATCCGCCAGGTTTTTTGATAGCTAAGATCTTCTTGTGATGCTGTTTTTCTCTCTATGCATTATAATGATAGCAATCAAAGCATATGCTGAAACAAGGAGACCAACGTGCTAAAACGTAAACGCTCGCAAGAAGAAATATTTTCCTCCTTTGGCTGGTGGGAGAAAGGCTGCTTTCTCAACCAGATGACCGGTGATCGCTGTGATTACATCGAATCTTGTATCACAAAAGCACTGGGAAACAAATCGCTTGCACAACAGCAGATATTAGAGGTGGGTTGTGGTGGTGGTTTAATTTGCGAGCAACTTGCGCAGCGCGGGGCTGAAATGGTAGGCATAGATCCTTCACAAGGGGCGTTAGATGCTGCTGCATCTCATGCTGAAGAACGTGGATTGGGACAACACATCCACTATCAACAAGGCTACGCCGAGTCATTACCTTTTGCCGGCGGTAGTTTTTCCGCTATTGTTTGCTTTGATGTCTTAGAGCACGTGAGTGATCTGAAAGCCACCATTAAGGAAATTGCGCGAGTACTTGCTCCCGGGGGCGTCTTCGTCTTCGATACTATCAATCGCACACTCTTAGCGCGTGCCATTTTGATCTGGTATGGCGAACATTTTCCCAGTGGTGGCTTACAGCCAGGGATTCATAACTATCATGCCTTCATCAAACCAGTAGAACTACAGAACTTGATTGTAGCGAATGGCTTACAAGTACAGGAATTAAAGGGCTTTGTGCCCCGTGGTTTCGTCAATGGCCATGTTAAAATGGGTCCAGGTCGGTTAAAAGTTGTGGCCTATGTGGGCTATGCTACCAAGGTGCATGAATCAATTTAGACGAGCCATTCCTTTTTCTCTTCCCTTGACATCGTACTTTTCTTCACTGCCTCAGCAAAACTCTGCTTTTTCTGTTGGCTGAGAGTGTTTCGTGCCGCCTGAGCTGTTTGACGACGGTCAAGAGTAGGAATTGGTTGACTGTTATTCAACATAGTGCCAAACTGCTCTACACCGACATGGAAAAAATTTGCAAGTCGTTCTAGTTGGCGTTCACTTAGACTGACCAACTCAATTACCCCATCCTCAAATTTTTTCCACACATCAATGCCGAGCCTAAGTCCGCGAGCAGTCTCAACCAGGCTCAGCCCTGTTTGTTCTCGCAACTTCCTCAGCCCGCCTCGAGCCACCAAAGGAGTAAAGACCCGATCAAGAGTAGTCGCAAATGCACGCTGTGTCAGGGGTAAAATTTCAACCTGCTGAGCATTTTCTTCTCTCGATTCAGTAATCCGATATGCAGCAATAAAATCGATAAGTGACTCTTGTGCATCGGGATGATCTCGCAGCAATGCGAGCTGTCTCTCTTTATCTCCTGCTTCCTCTGCGGCCAACCAGGCCATCTTTAAATGTTGTACATTATCGTTGTTCATATTTCTATCCTTGCCTTTCCTTCCGCGTCGTCAATGTTGTTGCTTCATTTGTGCATATGTTGTCTGTTCTCTCAGAATACATTCACGGAGGTAACCGCGTGCTCGTTCATACCGCAAGCGAACAGTCCGTTCAGTACGCTTGCAAATCACTGCTATATCATCCCATTTCATTTGCTCTATAGCACGCAGCACCATGATCTTGCGATCTAATGGATCAGACAAAAAGGTCAGAATGCGTTGGCTCTCCTCGTTTGCATGTAAATGTTCAAATTGATCTTCGGGATCAGCTACATCCGCTGAGGGTAGTGGCCCTTCGCTATCTGTCGGTGTTTGCTGCAAAGGTTCCATCAGTGAGCGTGGTACATGATATGGTCGCCCAGTAGGCCGTCCTTCATCGTCCCGTTGATAACGCAAACCCTCCTGCCTTAAAACACGATTGAACTCATCGACGCAGAGGCACCTGACATAATGGATAAAGTTTTGTGTCATAAATACTTCTTTTGGGTTCATTGCCTCACGCAAAAGGTGCTCGCCCATATTGGCTATAGCCTCTTCGCGTAGATCTGGTCGGTGACGCAACCCCCAGGTATGACGTTGAAATTCTGGTGCGCTTCGTTCCAAAAGTACTGTACTTAGCATGCGAACTGCTTCATTATCGTCTTTAGCGAGGAGGTCGCGAATACTTAATACCAGTTCGATCTCGCTAATCTCAAAGTGACCATTGGAGTTCCGGCGTTTCAAGCGCTCCCTGAGTGTGGGGTCATGTGGGTTTATCATGTTTACTCCCCCAAATACATATTAGAGCAGCTTTGTTTTGCTCTTACATTCAACTTCTTTTTAGGATTGATAAATCGGAAACACTGTTTGTAAAGATAGCATAGCAGAATTATACATGCATGAAAAGCCATCGTATCCCCCCACAGCGTGTCATCCTGAGCGTCAGCGAAGGATCTCACGCGAGCGCTTTCTGTTCCATCTGCGTTCTGACCAACCTTTGTGAGACCCCTTAGCAATGCAACTGGACGCAAGAATCAGGCCAAAGTTATGCATAGTACCCTAAAACCTTAAATGATACCTTTTTAGATGTATTTCGTCGTACTTTAATAGATTGAAAGCTACAGGGGGTGTAGGAGGGCGTCCCCTAATGGGCTTATAGGCCTTGCATTATGGGGGGCAACTGCAGGTCTCTGAAAAACACTTTTTCCCCTTTTTACAAAAAGTATGTATTATACTTTCCGAACGATGGGAAGGAAACGTAACGTGTTAGAAGTATTACCGAAGATAGCGAAAATGCAAGCCTCGTATGCGCTAGGCAAGCCGCTTGCGCTTCCGATGAATCTGACCATCAGTGTCAGTTATCGCTGTAACTCGCGCTGCAAAACCTGTAATGTGTGGCAGCGACCCAACGATGACTTCACGATAGAAGAGTATGACAAAACGTTTGCGTCCGTTGGCAGAGATGCCTACTGGTTCACCTTTAGTGGTGGTGAGCCGACATTACGCAAAGACCTGCCAGAGATGGTGGCTGCTGCCTACCGGCATTGCCGACCAGGTATTATCAATATTCCGACCAATGGCATTCAGGACAAGATTATCCCGGCGCGTATCGAGCAGGTCTTGCAGGCAGCGCCGACCAGTGACGTGATTATCAACTTATCCTTAGACGGCGTCGGCGAAAAGCATGATATCGTACGCGGCGTCAAAGGCAATTTTGAGCGAGCGATGCGCACCTATGCTGGCCTGAAGGCGCTCAAAGGTCGCTATAAGAACTTCACCCTGGGCGTGCATACCGTCATCTCCAACTTCAATGTCGATGAGTTTGAGAACATTTATGCCTTCGTACGCGATGAACTCAAGCCCGACTCCTTTATCAGTGAAATTGCCGAAGAACGGGTCGAGCTGGATACCGTCGGCATGGGCATCACCCCGCCCATTCAGAAATACCAGCCCGTGATCGAACGCCTGCAGGAAGGCATCCGTAAGGCTGAGTTCAACGGAGTGTCTCGCATCACCCAGGCCTTCCGCGATCGCTATTATGACATTGTGAAGCGCACGCTGGTAGAGAAACGGCAGGTGATTCCGTGCCTGGCTGGAGTGGCCTCGGCGCAAATCGCGCCCAATGGGGATGTGTGGACGTGCTGTATTCGTGCGGAGTCAGTGGGCAACCTGCGAGAGCACAATTACGACTTTCGCTCGGTCTGGACGACCACCCATGCCGATGAACTGCGCAGAAGTATCAAAGCGGGCGAATGCTATTGTCCGCTGGCCAATGCCTCCTACACCAACATGCTCTGCCATACTCCGACGCTGAGCAGTGTCGCGCTTGATGTGGCCAAAGGGACGGTGACATCCTCACTATCTTCCAGGCCAGGCGGTAAATCAGCCAGACTTCGAAGTCTACCAGTGATCAATGCCGCTGATGAAGCGAAGTTAACGAATGGTCATAGTACGAATGGCCAGAGCAATGGACACAAAGCTGATTCTCAAATAGAAATCAACGTCTAAGTACACAACCTTGTAGCGTACAAGGGCATGCCTCTTCATGAATTCTAGGGGCGTGCCCTTGTGAATCTCAATCAATCCCGAGATCCGCTCATAACTGAGAGTACTAGCAGAAGCGGGATTGATAAGTGCGGCGGCCCTTAGCCTGAGGCTGTGCTCCAACTACCTCACTGGAAGTACAAACTGAAGCAGGATTGTTAAGGGCGACAGCCCTTAACCTGGGGTTTGGGGCTGCGCCCCAACTTCCACCTTAAAGGCGGGCCGCAGGCCCGTCAGGGTAATTATTAGTGAATGTCTATCTATTCGTCTTTATCTTTGTGTAGATTGTGAGAAGGAGTCAGAATACGCATCTGGGGATTGGTTTCTTGTAAGAATGCGCGTCTCAATCTCTCAATTTTCTCGCGTAATTCCGCCATCTCGTCAATATGTAATTGCTCATAAGCATCTAAGCGTTGTTGTAACAATAAAAGCTCATATGCAATGCTTCCCTCGCCTGATTGTAACATCATGGGAATCTGAGACTCTTCTTCCAATGATAAAGTTTCAGATCCATGCCCATCTATTTCTTTCTTCATTTCTGCTATTTGTGTTCCGACTAATGGCTTCTGACTGAAACCACTATTTTCAGTTTTTACTTGATAATCCCCATGCTGTTGGCTATTCATACATTGTCTCTCCTGTTAAAATCCCCCCTTTATATCCATCTCATAGTATCTTCTATCGTCGGTTTACCGATCAATAACTAAGGTATAAACAAATATGTGCATTCGTATCAAACCTCAACGAAGGTTAACAGTTAGAAGTTCAGCCCTGTATTGAAGCATCACGCCAGCATCGGGAGTGCAGAGGGCAACGCCCTCCGCTTGTCATCGGACGAAAATGTTATCCCGAAGCAGCGCAGAGGGCAACGCCCTCTGCCGGGGAGCGGGGTGTCCCCGCGTTTCTCTTCTCCTCCTGCCGCCGCAGGCGGCAAGAAAGATATCCGTACAAAAAACTATCACTGTAGGAAGTTTATCCTACTCAGAGGATACTACCGACTAGTATTTCGTTAAAAGCATGTAAGCGAGGTAATCGCTTAGAGTAGGTGGAGATGTCAGATTCAGCAAAGCGGCTAGAACGAGCAACCATTCGCGTACTTATTGTGGATGACCACGAAATCGTACGCAAAGGACTTTGCTCAATGCTTAGTGAAGAAGAAGATTTCGAAGTTGTTGGACAGACAGGCTCTGGTAATCTTGTAGTAACTCTTACGAAGCAGCTACAACCAGACATCGTTTTACTTGACATATTCCTTGGTTCAAGTAACGGGCTGGATATAGCGCAACAATTGCAACGAGGCTGTCCAGAAACACGTATTGTGATACTCACAGGTCATACAGAGGAGGGCCATCTCTTTCGTGCTATGCGCATTGGAGTGCATGGCTATCTTCTGAAAGCATTGCCAATTAGCGAATTGCTCCATGCTTTGCACGCGGTGTACCGCGGTGAGCGTGTGATCGGCGAGCCTCGTGCTATGACTCAGATATTAAGTGAGTTCGAAAAGCTCACAAAAGAACAGGAGCGAGTGCGTTCGGGGCTGAGCGATCTTGATATCGAGTTACTGCGGTTAGCGGCTCAAGGTTGCAGCAACAAAGAAATTGCTGCACGTCAGTTTTGGAGCGAGGTTACTGTAAAACGCAAAATGCAAGACATCTATCGCAAATTACAAGTCACAGACCGTGCGCAAGCTGTTGCCGAAGCCATGCGCATGGGTCTGATTTAATCAAATAAGGAGGAAAAAATGACCGAATGTCCACAATGCGGAACTATGAATGAGGATGACGTTAAAAATTGCAAGGGATGCCGCATCAACTTATACTGGGCTTTCCAGCACTATCAGGAACTCGCTTCCCTTCGCCAAAACAATGAACTGCCGCCTCGTCCTGAATCAGCTTCATTTCTGGTCGAAACAAGCAAAAAAATTGATGACGGCCCAACCGCTGATTGGCTACACAAAACAATCAAGAAATTTGGCTTTAAAGGTGCTGGGAAAAAAGTCAGTACTATTTCTGAATAATCATCTCTACACAGAAGAAAACTACTTTAGACCAATAAAATTGGTCTAAAGTAGTTTTCTTCTGTGTAACCTATTTTACTTATCTCACAGCCCCGGCCAGAGGAGCATCCTGGCTGGCTTGCGTAACGGCCACTTCATCCATACCACCAGCGTTAAACCACTCCGCTGCTAATGTGATCCCGGTACGTAAATCGACCTTTGGCTCATATCCCAATTCGCGTCGTGCTTTCTCCACGCTATGCTTGTTATCACTCCCAAACATCATCGCCCCGAGTTGTGTCACAATCGGCTTGGTCCGTGTCACACGAGCCACAACTTTCTCAGCCACAATACTACCATAATAGATTGGCAAATAGGGAAGATGCCGTGTTGGCCTCACACCATGAACAGCATCAGCAATCGCATTGAACATTTCGAGTTGTGTCAACGGGCGGTCGTTGGTAATGTTATACACGTTACCTGGAGCATTCTCGTGATAAGCGGCCAGCATGAAACCTTGCACCACATCGGTTACATAACAAAACGGCAAAGCATTATCTCCTCGTCCAATAATCACACCTTTGCCATCTTTCAACTTTTGTGCCATACGCCCAAAATGCAGGCGATCACCAGGGCCAAAGAACGTTCCAGGGCGCAAGATCACTGTCTCAACCTCACTGTTAAGCATCAGCCTGCGCATCAAACGATCTCCCTCAGCCTTGGTGAGACTATAGGGATCAGGATCAGGGCGTAGGGCATCGTTCTCAGTCAAAAATCGGCCGTATCCGAGTCCATAGACTGTGTGTGAACTGGTATGTACATAGCGGCGTACTCCAGCTTTCTGGGCAGCTTTGTACAAATTCTCTGAACCAGTCACGTTCACCAGCCGGTAGTCGGATAGCGGGCGCCATACGCCCATCATCCCTGCAAGGTGGAAGATAAGCTCAACATCTTGAACAGCAGATCCCAATGTGCCTGCATCTGTAATATCTCCACGCACCACCTTCACACCTTGTTTTTCCAACTTATCTGCATTTTCTACAGGCA
>DATMNR010000438.1:0-6933 GCA_035568795.1 Ktedonobacteraceae bacterium | reverse complement strand
CGCATTATGAGTGAAAAAGCATATTTCCTGATCATGCTAATAGCACCGCTTATGCCGTCTACCCCGAAGGGCAATTTTCAAGGACTCCATTCTGTGTACCTGTTTGGATTGAGACCAGGTTCGCTGTTGAGGGAGGAATTTGTGTTAAAGTCGCGAGTTGATCGCCCTTCCGAACCGCAGCTAGGCTCTTTACCTGTTTGAAGTCCGGATATGAGACATACTGCTGGTCCAATTGGAGTTTGACACCGTTAGTAGTGCCAGTTGTTCTTGTCGAAGTGGGGGTAAGCGACCCACCAGGAATAGATTCCAAATTGAGGACTCGATAATTCCCCGGATCCCCGATGTAGAGATGTGGAACACCACCGATCTGACCCGCCGCCAACATAGCTGGATTCCCTTGCGAGCTAGGTATTGATAATGCAGTACTACCATTCGAATCAACAGGTGTCACAGTCGGTACAGCAGTTGTCGCGTTATAGTACTTGGTGGTTGTCGCAAGGGGTGGCGCTATCTGCGACTGCACGAGCACTGGCATCGGTAAAGAGGAGGGCTGATTACCATTTACTAAGGATAAGCTCTGCACATCCCCACTGGACAAGAGCAGGAATAGCTGACTCGGGAAAGCCGCAATGCTCACAAGAGGAGCCGAGATTGAAATCTGCGATTCTTTAGGAGTGCTAAGATGCTGTTTAGTATCTAGCACATAACTCAAAATACGAGGATTGCCCTTGCCCTGGTCTGTCTGTGAAGAAAGCACCACATGTACAGAGTTATTCCAGGCAGTAATAAATACAGGCATATAACCATTAGTGGTAAAATTCGCACCGATAAGAGCAGAAGAGATTGGAGTGTCCAATGTCCCCTGTTGACCCGGTTTATAAACACTAAGCGTAAATGGTGCTTGAGAATTGCCATTCACTTGCTTTTGCATCAGAAAAAGTAATGAGCCATTGCTTGCCAAACTAGAAAATTGAGGTGTTGCCTTACCAGTCAGAGGACTCACCATACCATATTGGCCATTGATCCTGTACAAATGGTTATCTAGCCCCAACGTGTAAAGAAAGGGATTGCTGGTGAATCCATCCGCAAAAACGATACTTTCAGGCGAGGTGTTTGTGCTGGTATTATCAATTGGATGCTTCGAGCTATTACAAAGAAGTAAGTTGATTTTGGCATCCTGGTTGTAAGCAGAAATTGCATGTTGAACATTGCCCACAAGCTCATTCTGGAGTTGAGTCAGTCGCTGCATCTGGGCGCCATTGAGCTGATACTTACTCTGTACATCAGTTAGTGCCTTTTGAGTTGTTGCTAGAGTTTTGAGTGCAGATGAAGGGGATTCAGAACTTACATTCGTTAGCTGTTGTTGTGCAGCATCCAAAGCCTGATTAGCAGCCTGGGCTTGGCTCTCATTCGATCGAAAATAGTAGAATGCTCCCCCCCCAAACAGCCCAATTACCAGGAGAGCAATTAAGACAAGTATTGGATAAAAAAGACGGCTTCGAACACTTTGATGTTTCCCAATCGCTGGTTGTGGAGCAGTAATGCTATCAGGAGAAGAGATTAACGGTCCACTACTCAGACGCAATGGTCCACTCGATATTGCTATATCTCCGTTACTAGAGCCTGATCCTAATGGCGTATCAGAAAACATTCCAAGCGTAACAGTATCTTCACCCATTTCGCGCCCGCCTACTACGACAGGATAGCGCACGCTTGGAGGTTCTTCACCAACCTCTTGAACTCGCATGACAATTGCTGTTATATTGTCCGGACCGCCATTTTCGTTAGCTCGTTCAACAAGATGATAGACGCTCTCTTGAGGCACAAATTGTTCGACTATGCGCTGAAGCTCTTCGTCACTGACTAATCCTGACAATCCATCGGTACATAGTACTAATGAGTCACCTTCGTGTAATGCTTCGTGAAAGACATCGACATCGACTTCTGCCTGAGTACCAAGACAACGTGTGATGACATTGCGCTGAGCATGTGTACGGGCCTGCTCCTCTGTAAGTAAACCCGCTCGTACTTGCTCTGCCACCCAAGAATGATCATATGAGATCTGCTTAACCTGGTTTCCTCGCAAAAGATAAGCACGACTGTCACCCACATTGGCTATATATGCCATATTTCCACGTAACACAGCTGCAACACACGTTGTTCCCATGCCAGTCCTCAACAGGTTTTCTGCCGCCCGCTGATGAATGGATGCATTTGCACGTCTAATAGCGCGAAGCAGAGAAACAGTCACATCATTGCTGTCTTCCTGATAATACATATTGCTCACTGTGTCTACAGCAATTTCACTCGCTACTTCCCCGGCTGCATGTCCTCCCATACCATCGGCCACAATGAATAATGCGCCTTTGCTTGCCATCACCTGTGAATCTTTAGGAATGACAAAGGCCATGTTATCCTCATTATGTTCACGCTTACGACCAACATCGGTTAGCTGTGCAACATCAAGACGGAGTTGTTTCGCCAACGCACTCATCTCCCGTAAAGTTGGGCCAACCATGGCGATTGCCCACCTGATTTGTGCTGTTTATGCAATGTGGAAAACCTCTAATGGAGCGCAATGCTATTCTTGTATTGCGCGTTTTAAAAACTTTAGGTTATAATACACCGACGCAAAGAAAAACGCAACGCACACTGGCTTTTCGCCTATTGTATTTTTTTAGTTTCCTTCTTCGCACCATGTTGAATGAGTATACTCTTTCGTTCTTCAGCATGCAAGGCTGTTTTTCTATGCTATTCCTCCTTTAGGCGCGAGTGGAATGCTGAGTTGCTGGGTGGGCCTTTATGGTCGCCCGGTCCCTTATTGGATGTAGATTATTTTTATGCAAGGCTTCTATGAGGTAAACAATGCAGCTAATAGAACTTCAAGATAACACCTGGGTGATCCAAGGCGGAGCAAACATCGGCGTCATTGCTCATGAAGGCCGTTGCCTCATCATCGATAGCGGCATGGATAAAGATACTGGCCAGAACATTCTAAAGCATGTAAAGAAACTGGGGCTGACACCAACGGCTTTACTCATCACCCACGCACATGCCGATCACTTCGGGGGGGCTCATTTCCTGGTTCGACAGACAGGTCTGCAAGTCTACGCTACTCGTGTTGAGGCATCTGTCATGTCTGGCCCCATTCTGGAACCACTTTACCTCTTCGGTGGGGCGCAACCGCCAAGAGAAATGCAGCACAAATTTTTTTTAGCAAAACCTTGCAAGGTCGATGTGGTCCTCGAGGGACATGAACAGTCAGTGGATCAGATACCCTTGCAAGTTATTCCCTTACCTGGACACAGTACTGAGCAAGTCGGTGTATGGTATAGAGATACACTGTTCGTGGGTGATGCTTTTTTGACACCTGAGATTTTGGATAGACATCATATTCCTTTCTATACAGACATTCAGGCAGGACTGAAAACCCTTGATTTCCTGAAAGCGCTTGTCAAGAACCCCAATGAGTTCAGGCCTGATGCAGTAACACCATCAAGCGGGAACATGCTGAATACAAAAACTACTCCATTGAAGCTAGTAGTCGCAGGGCACGGCGAATTGTATAGCTCGTCAGACAAGATTCATCAGGTGATTGATTATACCGTTCAAAGATTAGAAAGCATACTCGAACAAGTGCGAAAGTCATTCGACTACGGAGAGCCTCGTAGCACTGCTGACGTGCTAAGTTCAGTTGCCGCTATACATGGCGCATCAATAACTACTCTGTCTCAGCATGCACTATATAATACAACTGTCCAGGCAGCGTTAAGTGCGCTTTACACGCAAGAGGTGATTCATCCAATATTCCAGGCTAACCGTTTGTTGTGGCAAAGGACGCAATAATTGTCAAGGATTGTTACCTGAGTATTTCCAGAGTCGTTATACAGCCATGGGAACTACCTTTTGCCCTCCTGAAAAGCAATGTAATACGTTTGTAATAGAAAAGCGATGTCTTTATAGGAAGTACTATTCTTCAGAGAAATAATTCATATGCATATCGCTATTAATGCCCAACTGCTGTCTATTAGTCAGAATTACCGCAATGGCGGCATCAGCCGTTACATTCGTTACCTGCTAACTGCATTAGCAAACCAATCTGGACCGCATGAATTCACGATTTTTGTGAATGGCCAGGACATAATAGACCATCTAAATGAATCTGCTGGTAAAGATGTAACCGGGCGATCAGGGCAAACTCAAATGACCTACGTTCCAGAATCCTGGCCTGAATCAAGACCCATTTCAAGAGTTGCCTGGGAACAATTCAAACTCCCTTCACTTCTTCGTGAAAAGCGCATTGATGTGTTCCATTCTCCAGCGAATGTGCTACCGGAAAGGTTACCCCACAGTTGTGCAGGAGTAGTAACACTCCATGACCTGGCTTTTTTGCGCTACCCATATGTTTTAACTCGCTCAAAACGTATCTACCAGCGTATATTCACTATGCACAGCCTTCGCCGTGCAACGATGATCATTGCAAACTCAAATAGCACCAAACAAGATGCCATCGAATTGGCTGGTATACCTGCAAACCATATACGAATGGTCTATCCATGCATCGAAGAACGCTTCTCTAACGTTATACTTGATGAGGATATACAATTCTTTCGCCAGACACATGGATTAACAAAGGGCTATCTTCTTTATCTAGGTACCCTGGAGCCGCGCAAAAATATTACGACACTCATTGAAGCATTTGCAAAATTGCGAAAAATCTACGGTCGAGAAGAGAAACTCGTGTTAGCAGGTGGTAAAGGGTGGCTTTTCGATTCGATTTTTCAAAGAGTGCAGGAACTTGGATTAGAAGAGGAAGTTCTATTTCCTGGTTTTGTATCAGATGCAGCGCAATTGCTTTGGTATCATTCTGCGTCTGTTTTTGTATATCCTTCGTTGTATGAAGGGTTTGGCATGCCAGTGACAGAGGCGCTTGCATGTGGGATTCCTGTCGTCACTTCCAATATCTCGAGTTTGCCCGAGGCCGGAGCTAAATTGGCATTGACTGTAGAGCCGTATGATTCAGAAGCAATGGCCAGAGCTATTTGTAAAGCCCTGACCGACGAAACTTTATGCATGCAATGTCGTACACAAGCGCCTATGGTGAGGCAACAATTCTCGGCTCAAAGAATGGCTGAACAGACTATCGCTGTATATGAGCAATCTGCGGCATTCCATTTATCACAGCATCTTCATAAGAATGGTTCCTTTATAAGGTAGTAGCTATAAGATAATGGCGAGTTTTCGAACGCCAGTGAGGCTTCACGCTTGAACATCAGTAAATTGTCACAAACAACCAAAAATATCGATACAATTGATCAAGCCGCTCAGGGAGGGCTGGGAGGAAATTCTGACACTGCAGGCGGAACAACAGGTCCAATTACTAAAGCTATCTCCGCTCGCCGCTCCCATCGTCGTCAGTGGCGTATCTTCGAGTGTATCGCCATGATCATTCTTGATACAATATTGGTCGTTGTCTCTTTTCGGCTTGCCTATCACCTGCGTTATGATGTCTTTTTCAATAATCAATTGCTCGCAACGTTTCGCTATAACCTGCATGGTATTGAGAATAACTTACCCACACCACTCAAAATACCTCCAGATACACTGACACCTTTCAATTATTTCCAATCCCTTGAAATCGGCATTGTGATCGGTTTGATACTCATTTTCACATTGAGAGGCTTATATAAAATTCGGTTGACCGGAACCTGGTTTCGGCAGATATGGACGATTGTCAGCTCCACTACCTTGGGCTTGGCTTTTCTTATAACATACTATTTCATATTCCAACCGATTTCGAATTCTCGTTTACTCGTCCCATTTGTCTGGGCAACTGCCATACTTATTCTTTGTTTTGCAAGATTAATCGTCTCTTCGATTATGGGCATACTCTATCGACTTGGTCTTGGTGAAACTCGACTGCTCGTCGTGGGCTCTGGCCGCTTAGGCAAAATGATTATGCAACATATTGTTGCTAACCCCAATCTCGGTTACAGTATCGTTGGCTTCCTTCACGACATGAATGAGCCTCCAAGCGATTTCGGACGATTTAAAATGCTTGGTACGTTGGACGACCTTGGAATGGTGATCCGCTCGATGCAAATTGATGAAGTAATCATTGCATTACCCTCGTACTTGCACCAACAATCCATTCGCAGTGTGCGTTTATGCGAACGCCTGGGTACTTCTTTCAAACTTGTACCCGATTTGTATGAGTTAAGTCTATCCCGTATTGATATGGAAGCAATCGAGGGTATTCCATTGATAGGTATCAAACAGGTATCCATTAACTCAGTGCAAGGATTTGTCACACGCGTTGTCGATATTATTGTAGCTCTCCTCATTTTGATTGTCGGCTTTCCTCTTTGGTTTTGTATTGCCCTTGCAGTTGCTATCAGTTCTCCAGGAGGTATTTTCTATAAGCAAACACGCGTAGGTCTCGCGGGACGACCATTCAAAGTCTATAAATTTCGCTCTATGTATAAAGATGCAGATGCCCGCCTTGCCGGTTTAATGGCATTGAATGAAGCTCAAGGGCCGCTTTTTAAGATCAAGGACGACCCTCGCATAACTCAAATAGGAAGATTTCTGCGCCATACAAGCTTCGACGAGATTCCTCAGCTTTTCAATGTTATCAAAGGCGAAATGAGCCTTGTAGGTCCTCGTCCTGCGCTCCCCCAAGAAGTAGCGCAATTTGATGAGTTACAAAGAGAACGATTAGCCGTCAAACCTGGTATGACGGGTCTTTGGCAGGTTCGTGGTCGAAGTGATATTAGTTTTGATGAGGGTGTCTTGATGGATTTGTACTATATTGAAAACTGGTCATTACGTCTCTATTTCCAAACACTTATTCGCACTATTCCTGTTGTCCTTTTCGGTCGAGGAGCTTACTAGATGAAAGTTGCCCTGGTGCATGATTATCTGAATCAAATG
>DATMNR010000437.1:0-4584 GCA_035568795.1 Ktedonobacteraceae bacterium | reverse complement strand
GGGCCTGTTTGCCAAAACGCGAAATGAGGCGACCCGCGATTTGCGGTTGCACCAGTACCTCCCCCCGAGCCACAGTGCGTACTGCTTGAGCTAATTCGTTAGCTGTAATATCCTTGAGCACATAGCCGTCAGCCCCTGCTCGTAGCGTTTCATACAGATAATCTTCGCGGTCCAGCGACGAAAGAAGCAGTACACGTGTATCTGGATTGAGTTGTTTTATCTGGCGCAGCGCTTCAAGACTTTGTCCATTGGGAAGGAGCGCATCCATGATGACAACCTGAGGACCCAGTTCCATTGTCTCGCTAACCGCCTGTACTCCATCTGTTGCCTCACCGACCACGGTAATATCTTGAGAGCCTTCTAATAAGCGCCTTAGTCCTGCCCTTGTGACTGCTTGCGCATCCACGACAAGTACCCTTGTAGCAGCAGTGACCTCTGCATCGAGAATCTCTTGCTTTAGGGCACTCGTGATCCTCTCTGCAGGTGGGATGTTTGTCTCTGTATGCATATGACGGATATATGGTATGCGAGCCTTTACCTGTGTACCTTGCTCGATGCTGCTCTTTATCTCGATGAAGCCTCCAAGATGTTCAATACGTTTTTGCAGGTGCGCTTGAAGATTCCCATGAGTAGCGAACCGTCCGCCTTCATCAGGTGATATGAAAGGTGGCGCGGCACCCTGATTATTGATACCGGGACTGGCATCGCTCGGCTCTGGTGGAACGCCGTCATCCTCGATACTAAGCTGGACTTCATCGCGTCCATAGCTTAAGGCAAAACGCAATTTACGTGCGTTTGGATGCCGCTGCACGTCATCCAGCGCTTCCTGAGTTATGCGATATAGCAAATTCTCGATGTTACTGCTTAACGGCCGTTCTTCACCGGAGAAATTGATTCGGCTTGAGAGTCCCAATGCTTCAGCTGTCTCTTCAACAGCGCGTGTCAGTGCCTCTGCCAGCGTCACGCCGCTTAGTTCCGCCATAGGCACATCATCACTCACAGCACGGACCTCGTATAGCATATCTTTCGTCATCTGCTCAAGGATTGCCAGGCCATTACGAATAGCATCCATATCATGTATTTGATAGGTAAGAGGCTCATCTATTCCATCTATCGTATCTTTACGTACAAGCACCTGTAGCGCATTCAGTTGAATCATCATTGCGCTTAATGTCTGTATAAGATGGGCATGATCAGTTTGTCGTGTAGGATCATAGAGGCCCATAAGTTTTCTCCAGGTTCTTTCATAACAGGTTAATGAACTATATTATGCCACATATTTTTTAATGCACCGCTTCAAGAGTTAGTTTCCCGTCCTTTGCGTCGATTTGCACAGTATCGCCATCTCGAACGGTACCATCCAGAAGCGAACGCGCTATACGGTTTTCAACTTCTTTCTGAATGATGCGCTTTAGCGGGCGCGCGCCAAACTGCGGGTCGTATCCCAGGTTTGCCAATAGCTCTCTAGCTGCATCACTTAAATGCAGAGTAATATGGCGTTCCGCCAGGCGAGGACGCAGGCGATTCACCTGTATATCGACAATGTTCATCATCTGGGAGCGAGTAATCTGGTGGAATACGATCACTTCGTCGATGCGGTTAATGAATTCGGGTCGGAAGCCTTCCTCGCGCAAGCGCTGTCGTACTGTGCGTTGGATCTCGTCTTCATCCATGCCATCAAACTCATGCAGCCATGCCGTTCCCACGTTACTGGTCATAATGATGACTGTATTTTTGAAATCGACGGTGCGACCCTGGCCATCTGTCAATCGGCCATCGTCGAGTATTTGCAGCAGCACATTGAAGACTTCGGGCGCGGCTTTTTCTATCTCGTCGAAAAGCACGACAGAGTATGGACGACGACGCACCGATTCCGTGAGCTGACCTCCTTCTTCGTATCCGATGTATCCAGGAGGCGCGCCAATGAGTCGGGAGACACTATGCTTTTCCATGTATTCTGACATATCGATGCGTACCAGCGCGCGCTCATCATCAAATAGAAATTCTGCCAGCGCTCGTGCCAGTTCGGTCTTCCCAACGCCCGTTGGTCCAAGGAAGATAAAGCTTGCCAGTGGACGATTTGGATCTTGCAGTCCGGCTCGCGAACGCCGCACAGCATCGGAGACAGCCTGCAATGCCAGTTCCTGCCCAACGACACGTTCGCGCAGGCGATCTTCCATTGTGAGCAGCTTCTGCACCTCGGCCTCCATCAGCCTGGAGACGGGTATATGCGTCCACTTCGAGACGATCTCAGCGATATCCTCCGCGTCGACCTCTTCTTTGAGCATGCGCGCTCCCTGAATGTTTACGAGTTTCGATTCCATGTCTTGAATACGTCGTTCCAGGTCAGGAATGGTGGCATGACGCAGCTCTGCCATTTTGCCATAGTCATATTCGCGTTCGGCTTTATCAAACTCGACTTGCGCCTGCTCAAGTTCTTTCTTCAGGCGACGAATCTCTTCAACAGGTTCGCGTTCACTTTCCAGGGCCAATTGTAAGCTATGCAATTGTTCAGTTAAGTTAGCAATTTCTTGCTCGACTTTCGCGCGTCGCTCCTGGCTGGCTGGATCGATCTCCTTCTTTAGCGCTTCCTGTTCCACTTGCAACTGGCGAATACGGCGATCCAGAGCATCAATCTCAGTTGGAGTGCTATCTAGCTCTACACGCCGGTGGCTGGCTGCTTCATCAACCAGGTCAATGGCCTTGTCGGGCAAAAAACGGTCGGTAATATAACGATTGGAAAGAATTGCGGCAGCTACCAGCGCGCTATCTTGAATGCGCACGCCATGGTGCACTTCGTAGCGTTGTTTCAAGCCGCGTAATATACTGATTGTATCTTCGACTGTTGGCTGGTCGACCATCACAGGCTGGAAGCGTCGCTCTAATGCGGCATCTTTCTCAATATGTTTGCGGTACTCGTCAAGCGTTGTTGCGCCTATGCAGTGAAGTTCACCTCGCGCCAGCATTGGCTTCAACATATTGGAGGCATCCATCGCACCTTCTGCAGCGCCCGCGCCTACCAGAGTATGCAGTTCATCGATGAAGAGGATAATAGCGCCCTCTGAGCTGGTGATTTCTTTCAGGACAGCCTTCAGGCGCTCCTCGAACTCGCCGCGATATTTGGCTCCTGCGACTAAAGCACCTAGATCGAGGGTCACAACCTGTTTATCTCGCAGGGTCTTTGGTATGTCACCACGCACAATACGTTGGGCCAGTCCCTCGACGATGGCTGTTTTGCCTACCCCTGGTTCACCAATCAAGACGGGGTTATTTTTCGTGCGGCGACTCAGTACCTGGATTACACGTCGTATCTCGTCGTCACGCCCTATCACCGGATCGAGTTTGCCCTGTTCCGCAAGTTGCGTAAGGTTGCGGCCATATTTTTCCAGGGCCTGGTATTTCACTTCGGGGTTCTGGTCGGTGACGCGTTGCGCACCACGAATAGAGGTAAGAGCTTTCAATACGAGATCGCGAGTCAGTCCCGCCGCTTTTAAAACACGCTGCGCTGATCCATCACCAATGTCGAACATCGCTAGAAGCATATGTTCAACACTGAGGTATTCGTCATGAAAATTGCTCATTTCTTTCCAGGCCGCTTCGAGTAATTTGCGCAAGCGTGGTGAGATGCTCGGTTCGCTGCCTCCGAAGGCACGAGGTAGTCTTTCGATATCTTCAGTAACCTGGCGCTGTGTCACTGCCAGGTTGCCCCCGAGTTTTTGGATGACTTGCTGCACAACGCCTCCATCCTGAGATAAAAGCGCGGCCAATAGGTGCTCAACTTCTATCTGGCTATTATTGTTTTGCTTGGCCATCTCATTCGCTTCGCTCACGGCTTGACGAGCTTTTTCCGTAAACTGTTCAATTTTCATAAAAACTCTCCGCACATTGTCTGTTTTCATTCGATATAAATATAGCACATTGAGCCAACTATCACAAGAAAGTTTGAGTGCAGCTCTATCAAGTTTTTGTAAGGCTTATTCTCGACAGGAAATGCCCAATATGTTACACTCAAGAAAGAAGAGAAGGTAGATGGGACTTTGTTCGAACATATGACGCAACAATTACAAGAAAAACAAGCAATAACACAAATTGCAGCCGCTATCGAGAGCCTGCTCTTTGTCTCAGGCCGTCCATTAGAATACGCAGAGTTACGCAAGCTACTCGATGTTGATGACACTAGTTTGACAGGCGGCTTAGACATGCTGAATGATCAGCTTGAGAGTCAGGGGCGTGGCATCCGTTTGCAGCGTCTGGGCGAACAGGTGCAACTCGTGACTGCGCCTGAAAATGCACGCTATATCGCAGCCCTTCTTGACTTACCATTGACAGCCAGGCTCACAACCGCAGCCATGGAAACACTTGCAGTCATCTCCTATCGCCAACCTATCACTCGCGCTCAAATTGAAGCTATACGCGGCGTCAATAGTGACCGTGCTGTGGCCAGTCTTGTACAACATGGGCTGGTCGTTGAAATTGGCCGGGCGCAAACTATTGGCCGTCCGGCACTTTTTGCTACCACTCCCGAGTTTTTGCAGCAGTTTGGCTTGACCAGCCTGGAACAATTGCCAAGAACCGATGGTGTAT
>DATMNR010000436.1:0-3889 GCA_035568795.1 Ktedonobacteraceae bacterium | reverse complement strand
GTTCACTCAAATTCTGACCTTCCTCCTGGTGGGCATTGCCGGCATTTCTCTCACAGTAGGCGGTATCGGTATCATGAATATCATGATCGTCTCAGTGACTGAACGTACCCGTGAGATCGGTATCCGCATGTCTATTGGCGCGAGACGTAGAGATATCCGCAACCAATTTTTGATTGAAGCTCTCGTTCTGAGCCTTTTTGGAGGCGTGATCGGCATGCTCATTGGCTTCCTCCTGGGCTTGATGATCACCAGAGCCACGGGACTTCCCTTTGTAATAACGGCTGTTTCACTTCTTCTACCATTTATCATCTGCTCAATCATCGGCGTAGCCTTTGGCCTCTACCCTGCTATACGCGCTTCAAGGCTCGACCCGATAGTAGCGTTGCGCACCGAGTAGCTGTTCTTCTATCCCCAAATTAGTGTACTACTTCATGAAGATTAGGTGATTTGGATTATAGAATCACTCTCCGTTCGTTGTTACAATTGTAGCGAGGAAGCAACCATTTCAGGGGGAAGTGAGGTTGTATTTAGAACCTCATCCTTTTAAGTGCTAATACGCTCTAAGGAGAACGGCCATGTCACAAATGTCTGGGCGTCACTGTCCAACATGCGGTATCTCGATCACCGCCGACCAACGCTTTTGCACCAACTGCGGAACGGTGCTTGAAGCGCAGGCGCCACCACCCAGCCAGTATGGAGCACCACCTCCATCTCAAAGTTACCCATATCCACAGCAAACACCTCCCTATGCGCAACAACAGCAACAGGTGCAACCTTATGCACAACAGCAAGTGCCCTCATATGCACAATCTCCTCAGCAACAGGTACCACCCTATGGGCAACAGCAGCCCCAAAATCAAAGCCCCATTGCAGAAGCATTTGGCGCTCTAGGTCTGCTTTTTCTATTGCGAGGCTTCGGTGGGCGCAAATATGCTGGTTATAGACCGCAACGCCAGCGCAGTAGCTGCTGTGGGTGCCTCGTGTTACTGGTTGTCCTATTCCTGTGTTTGGGGGTACCGTCTTTATACTATGCCAGTAAAAATTCATTGAGCATCTTCTCCAAAGGTTTGAATTACAATTATGGCAGTAATAACAACAGTAGTAACAGCGGCAGCGTTCCAAACACGCAGCCGCAGATAACAACAGCGCAAATCAATCAAAACGTAACCTATGCAGGTGTTGATATCACCATCGTCTCAGTACAACAGTCAACAGCCTTTATCGATGATAGCAGCACCGCTGCTAACGGTATGATCCGCGTGAAAATCAAAGAAGCCAATAATAGCGGCAGTGATGCTAACTACTTCTATAGCGACATGGCTCATTTGATCTTGCCGGATAAGAGCAGCGTCCCGCTGGTCAACGAGATGCAGTCAAGCCCGCCTGCTAATAGTATTGCACGCGATAACTGGCTGGACTTCGCCGTGCCTATTAGTAACAAGATCGACCAACTCACACTGCTGTTGGGAACTACTCAAGATGCCCAGATAAGCATACCACTAACGGGCAAAGCCGACCTTTCCGCCTTCCAGACGAAGACGGTCAATCCAAATATACCCATCAGCTATGGAGGGCTGAATTGGACGCTGAAGACTGCGAAATCTTCGTTGAGCATCGGTGGCAAACAGGCTACCACAGGCATGCGCTATGTCGTTCTTTTATTCAACGTAGATAACCCTACCTCAGGGAATGTGAGCGACGCTTTTACAGATGAGTATATGCGCCTGAAATCTGGCGATACCACCAACCCGGCACTAAGCAATACGCTAACGCCTACGTTAAATGCGAACACAACTGGTGGAGGTGGGACCGTGACCTTTCTTATGCCAGCCAACGCTACAACATTTACCTTGATTTTCCTTGCGCAGCACCATCTCGGTGACCCCCCCTCGGATATCCAGGTCAATACGGATTTTACGATATAGTAGGGCCTCACTATAGTAACCTGCTGGTGAGTATGAATAAGCCATCCCGAATTTTGCTGGAGAGGAAAAACATGTAAAGGGTGATTGTATACGATTGAAGTCTGGCACTATAACAAGTCCCCCAAACGATGCGACATTGCCACTTGGCTTTGTGGCCGGTTCGTCAGGTGGTAAAGGAGATGTGAACTTTATTATGCTAGCAGGCAGCATTTCCTATACCCTGATCTTCCTGAGCACACCGTCTTACCCAAATGAGTCAACAGTGAATTTCCAGACGGCATGATTGCGAAAACGTAAGTTTTTTACTGGGAAAGGTTGCTGGAGTTAAATATAGCTCCAGCATCCTCTTATTCTTAGTCTATGTAGTTGAACGCGTTAAATTCCGGTGCGGAAAGCTCTGCGAACATTACGATCTACCAGCAGGTAGATCACGATAATAATGGAAATGATGCCACCACTAACGATAGCGAATAGCGAATGGGTCTGGCTATAACCTAGGAAGTGAAGCACGATATTGACGATCTCTAGTATCAACGTGACCCAGTATGCCCATGGCTTGAGCGTCCATAGCCCCCAGGCCAGAATGAATAAGAGAACACCTATAGCAAGAGGAACCCATCCCACCAGAAGCCCAGATAGTGGATTGTGGATAATGTTGCCGAAAAAAGAAAAGAAGCCACCCACAATCTCAAAGATGGCCTGAATGAACAGGAGAATGGAAATAATTGTGATGCCGAGGGGACGCCTTGTTGTGCTAACGTTTTGCATGAAATCCTCCTTTTATGCATGTATATGGTTAATGGTGGATATTAAGCAATAATGTCTAGGATGAAAATGTAGGATGAGTTTGTTCATCACCTCGCTTTCTCTGGCGCTCGGGCAAGGATATACTGAACGATAAGAGTCTTTAACACCCCTTTTTCGGGAAATCTAAAGATAACCCATCTCTAGTATACAATAGAATAAAGACGAATCGGCAACCTGGTGTCGTCCTGATCTCACTCGTGTCATGTTGAGCGCGAGCGAAGAATCTCGATGGCCATCGCGTGACATCCTTCGCTCACGCTCAACATGACAAGCGGGTGTTCTCCATTCTAGCCATATTCTGGACAATCCTGTTGGAAATCTGAACGAAAGAGTTGGAGTCAAAGGCAATTCATTGCGCCTCTACGAATCACGTGGTGGGATGGAGATCCCTGGTGAACCGTGCCACGACATCATAGAGTACACGTGTGCCCCATTGGAGAGACCGAATATTGATACGCTCATCGTGACCGTGAACTCTATTCCAATCATGCAAACCGCTGATGAACATTTCTGGAGCGAAGCCGTACACTTTTATTCCAAGACCTGCAACGCGTTGGGCATCTGTTCCTCCTACGATTAGTGTTGGGATTACCGTTGCTTCAGGATCATGTTCTTTGACAACATCTTTGATGACATCAAAAAGTGGTGATGCTGGATCGGCCTCCAATGCCAGGTCAGGATCGATGAACTCAACGTCGATATCCTCGCCAAAAATAGCGCGTATCTCTTCCAGAAACATCTCTGTAGTCCAGCCGGGCAGAATACGCGCATCGAGTGATACCTCGGCTTCTGATGGAATGACGTTTATTTGTGAGCCAGCTTGCAATATAGTTGGCGCAATCGTATTGCGTGCCATCGCTCGCAGTTCTTGTTTGAGAAGCTCGTCCATCGGTAACGCGTCGATAGCGACATCAGCAGTCTCCTCATTCGCGAGAATGGCCATGATTGATTGGGCAACTTCTGGGGGTTGAGCACTTGCAATGCCTGTAATAAATCCTCGAAAAGAAGCACAGAAATGGACCGGTGGTTGCCGGTCTCCTAATCTACAGAGTACTTCTGCTAGCTTGAGGATGGCGTTCTGCCTATGTGGCATAGACCCGTGTCCTGGTTTACCCTCCGCGCGCAACCGAAAGCGTGTCGCGCCCTTTTCCGCCGTT
>DATMNR010000435.1:0-3917 GCA_035568795.1 Ktedonobacteraceae bacterium | reverse complement strand
TGTGATACGGTAGCCAGTCGTCGTTGATTCGCGACGAGCACGTCCTGCTCCAAGCCACCCCACGGTTGATGTCTGAGCCGTAATCCAGGCTTCACGATTCGTATAAAGGTCGCCCAGTGCGGGATTGGGATTGAAATCGGACGGATACTTATGCAAGGCAAATAGCGCGCTTAATAGAGCGGATCCCTCTGCAGGAGGGATTATGCCGACTTCGATGAGCATCACAGTGTGCGCCATATCAGCAAAGCTCATACCTTTGAATAACGCTAACTGATCTGTCAATTCACGCGCGAACGCAGTCTGCACAAGTTCTGCTGCGGGTCCGCTGGCCAGCCTGCTACCCACACCCAGTACCGAATTGTTCTCACTCTTTGCTTGATCTGAGTGAGATATTGATGACTCATCGGACTGTTGCACCAGAGTAGTCACCTCATCTCATTATTTTGTGGCGAGACAGCAGATAAGGTTTCCTGAGTATTTTGCTCTTCGATATCCTCTGGATGCCACTGACCTGTGCGTTCTAATTCCTCAGCAATGCGATAGAAGGTTTCAAAGCGCAAGCCTGCACGCAATGCCTCAAGGGCTAGCACTTCGCCTGTAGGAATATTGCCAAGGTTGACGTTTGGACCGAATTGCTGGATCAGGTAGGTCTGCTGGTTCTTGAGCGGAGCTTCCCAAATCAAACGGTCAACGAGTGGCCCCATATGCTCGCAGATGGTTGCCACTGCTTCCGTATGCACTGCACCAGTGTCATCATAAATGCCGATTCCCTTGCCAGATTCGCGCGATTCGACCGTGACAAATTGCGCACCCCACTCGATATCCTGGAGTGCTTGCTGAGCCAGTTCAAGAGCTGTGGGTTGCAGCTTCGGATCTTTCTTGCCAACCTCAGTGATTGCCATCAGTCCGTGGTCGAGAGCGCAACGGATAACGTTGCGACGGCGATGTAGAGGCAGCGGTATGGTACCATCGGAGATTTCAACTGCGCTGAAGCCTAGAGAATGCGCATGTTGCATGAATGTGCGGCAACTTCCGCGCACAATAGCAACTTCGAGTAATGTTCCTCCTGGATACGTTAGAATGCCATGGGCTGTCAGGTACAACAACTTACGGCGTAGAACATCTGCTGGAACAAAGGCCGAGGTGCCGAATGTACACTTCCAATGGTCAATCAAGTCGCCACACATTTCAAGCATATCGGCAGTTGCAGCAGGGCCATGACCTTTATCGATTACCATGGTAATCCCGTTTTTGCGCGGTGGCTCTGTTCGTCCAGTCAGCAGACCTTCAACCACATGTGACCACGCTTTTTCAGGCATAAACAACCTCCTCGGATAGTTTCCGTAGCGCTGACTCAACCATTGAGAGATCTGCACCCCAGGGCACTACCATCATATTTTTATCTTGTTCAATATGAGTTTCTAGTAGACAACATTTTAACAAAGTAGCTTCTTTGCGTTCACCAGCAATACGGCGTGGACACATTTCAACTCGTGGAGGTTCATCACCATAGAAGTGCCGGTGGAATTGCAGGCTGCGCTCACATCCGATCATTGTCCAATTATGGCGTTCTGGACGCTGGTCCAAAAAATAAACCGGTGCAGAGAGTGTATCTAAGCCACCAGAGCGACAGGGCACCAGGTAAGCCGATGGGTGTACACTATCGGCCAGGTCAAGTACCTCAATGCGTTCCAGTTCTAAACGGATAGGAGGGAGGTCAGCGTAACTCAAGACGTGCTTTGCCAGCCCATACAATTTTGGTGGTTCTGGCGGAGCAAACTCTACTATTCGCACAACGAGGGGATCGGGATGATGGATGAAGTTGACATGATCATACAATCCCTCGACTATCAGGGTGCCATTGGGGCCGATGCCATGTTCATATGCAGCCTTGGCCAAAGCTGAACGATTAGCAGGGTCTACATCTGAACATTTCTCATAGGCACATGTGTCTGGCAGGGCCAGTAGCTCAACAGATGTAATCTGTGAAAAGAGCGGTTCACTTTCCGCACGGGTAATTGCGACCACAGCGGTCTCTCCCTCTTTCCCACGTAGCACGATGAAATCGGTACGACGATAAGCCTCGCGGCTGAGCAATAGCTCCTTGATTGCATGTTCAGCCATTGGCCCATCGTAATGCTGTACACTGACCCTGCGATAGGGTAGTGGAACGAGATTTTTCACTGACGCCCATGTCTGTGTTTGAGAAAGGTCAAGCATCGACGTCTCACCTCCTTCTTTGATCCGATAGCATTATAACTAATCAGGTTCTTATTCATTTGCGCCGCCTCCGGCGGCGGGGTGGGAGGGATGTTAGCGGGGACACCCCGCGCCCCGTCAGGGGACAGCGTCCCCTGCACCCCTTAAGTCCTCACCTATGGATGGACACCCCACACCCCGCCAAGGGGCCTTGTAGGCCCTTGGAACCCACTGTTGAAAATCACATAGCAGTGCAAGTTGCTTACAAGTCACGAAGGTCAGGCGAACCTGCTCGCAAACGGCAAAGTTGTATAAAATGTTCAGGGTTGAGGAACAGTTCGTTCATACTGCCCATTTCGTCGATTGTAATACCCTCGGGCCTGCGCATCAAATGGTCGAGGTACTGAAAAGCATCTTTTGCTCCAAAGCCCACATGATGGAAACCGACTATGCGGCGGCTTTCGCCATCGACAACGGCTTTTTGGAATCCCGATAACTCAGGATACATGAAAGCATACAGCATCGTGCCTTCGGCACAGGGAAGTGGAATATCTTCATGAGGGACGTCCTTAGGAGGCATTTGAATTATTACAACGTCGTTGTACCGTTGCCTTGCTTCCTCCTCAGACAGACCAACCCAGGTTATCTCGTACGTGGAATGCAGGAAGTCAGGATAATCGGTCCAATCAAATTCATATGGCTCACCCATAATGTTACGGGCAGCGGTCGTACCTCCCTTACGAGCTTTAAACATCTCCATTGGCGGGCCGATCAGGTCACCTATAGCATAGACATTGGGCACGCTCGTGCGCATGTGTTTATCAACAAGAATCTCTCCCTTCTCCCCTACAGCTACACCAAGCACTTCTCGATAATGCTGGGATTTAGGCCGTTCGCCTGTGCCGATGAAAGCAAAGTCACATGGCAAGGTTTGTTCTGTGCCATTTTGCATATCGCGAATGATTACTTCTTTTACATGCCCGTTGCTATCACCATTGATTGCGACAGGTTCAACACCCTCAAGTATCTGCATTCCACGCTTCTTCATACCATCGACGACATACTGGCGCAGGTCTTCATCAACGTGGTGAAGGCTAGCAGTGCGCATCAGGGGTTTGCGTGCTACGATAGTTGTGGGGCAACCTGCTGCCTGGAAGAATGAGCCATATTCGATGGCAACCTTGGAACCACCAATAATCACGCAACGCTGTGGTTCGAAGTCAAGTTCTTCGATCAAAGATGCAAAGTCGTAGACGCCGTGCAAATCGGTTCCAGGGATATTAGGATAGACTGTTTCGGCGCCAGTGCCAAGTACGAGGTTTTCAGCATAGAACCGCTCGCCAGCTACTTCGACAGTATGGTTATCAATGACTGTCGCAGGAGTATTCAGTATGTATTCGAGGTCAAGTTGCTCTTTTGATTGCCAGTTCATGAAGGCATGAGCACTTCCCCGCCCTTCTTTAAAGAGCTGAACCATCTGTAGGATAGATGCTCGCAGATTAGTGGCATCAGGAAACCAGAGTTTTCCAGAGAACCAGCGCATAAGATCCAGTTCGCGAGCCGCTTCGGAGAAGAGGTGGTGTGGCACGCATGCCAGGTGAGGGCAACTCCCTCCCAGGAATGGCCAGCGATCAACAATAAGCTGTCTTCCTCCTCTTGCACGCAGATAGCCTGAGCCGAAGCGTCCTCCTGCACCGCCTCCAACAAAGATGGCATCA
>DATMNR010000434.1:0-3882 GCA_035568795.1 Ktedonobacteraceae bacterium | reverse complement strand
TTGAGACCATGCAGATCTTACAAGAAATGGGCGAGGCCTACGATGATGAACTCAAGATGCTTCATCAAAGCCAGATTGAATGAGTGTTTTTACACAACATGCAGAAAATGAGCATGGACAAACTCGTGTTGTTTTCAAGTTGTATAAGATTTGTTCATTGCTCAAAAAAGAGACGAAATACCCAACGAAATTCTACAAAACATGCTGAAGAGGCCAGATCAATACCTCTTGCCGGTGAGAGTAGTGCAGAAGAGGCTGTATTTCAGGTAAGTGGATATTATGCGAGATTGCCATAGTATCTTTTTTCGTCTTGAGTTCAGCTTGCTGAAGGGGCCATGGCACATGATGTATATCACCTCGGTATACACCTTTTCCTGGCACAACTGTATAAAGACAGTATCGCTCGGTGAGCCATTGTTCGAGTGAGCCATGCTTCGCAAAAGCGATCGGTGCAATTGGGCGAAATAAAGCATGAAATTCAGCGGGCGATGCACCCTTATGGGTACGGCGACTGTAATACTGGATGGTATCGCTCACACGTTCGCTACTCATCACAGCATTGAAATAAGGCAAGTGAAAGAATACCCGTGCAGCAGCAACTGCGATGGGACTGCTAGCATCCAGGCTAAAGAAATAAACCCCGGGAATACCTTGAAGAGTCACATAGGTGCGCACGTTTAGTTCCACAAAACTTGACAATGCGGTTACAGGCGGTACCCAGCGTGGACGAACATATGTCATATTGAAAGGTACGATACCCACCCAACATTGTCCTTCATAAGTGTCAAGGGGCAAAATAGAGGGTACAAGGGAACGCAATACGCCTGGCTCTATCGGCCAATGGGCGAAGAGCAGTTCGTGCCATATTTGCGTCATCACCCATGGCTTAGTGGGAAGTGGCCAAGGGCGATGTTCGACCGTTTTCAAGATTGCAGTTGTGTCCAATATGTGCCCTTAATCATCAATGCTATGTGAAGTCCATTGGTTGCCGGGGCCAGCATAGTCTGGTCCTTCGCCCCACGCTATTTGAGTTTGATTTTCTTGATCCACCGTCATCTGAAAATAATCTCCATATGGCAAATTATATCCAGATTTTGTAAGGTATGGATAGCCTTGTACAAAACTTGAGATGCGAATTGTGCGGCCAAATTGATCCCCACCGTCGGAACTCTTACGGAAGAAGAGATTCCAGGCTCCTGTTCGTTTATCCATCCAGCCTATACGTACATCGCCTGCTGCCTTACCAACAGTGAGAGACGGGAAGCAATGCTCAACTCTTATGGGCGCATCTGAAACATCAACCCTGGTAGAATATGTAAGGCCGTCATCGATAGATTTCGCGAAGTAAATCCGTTCTGGCGCAAAATTTGTAACATTGACGCTACTATTCCAGAGCAGGTAAACGGTATCATCATTACCAATCTTAATAGCGTCCTGAGCGCTTAAGTAGGCAAATCCACATGGATGGCATGGAATTGGTGCGCCACTTTTACCGAAAACAGTGCGCGTCCAGTGTAAACCATTATCTGTTGATCGAGAAACCCATAACGTTACCGGACCATCGCCCTTTTTGCTGTGTGCTTTATCAAAACTATTCCAACTAAAAAAGAGATTCCCATGCGAATCGATAGCTCCACCTGCCGAGAGGGACATATAGAACTGGTTACTTCCCGGGAAGATCTCATGTACAGCCCAATGCTTGCCTCCATCAAGAGATATCGAATTCCAGGTGTTGAACCCATCGTCATAAGCTACTGCGACCGTGTTGCCTTTTACTGCAAGCTCATCTTTATCAAAATTTGGAGGTTGTGGAGAGACTTCGACTGGCGAACTCCAGGTTTCACCAAAATCTGTCGATTTCGTTACAGCAATATATGCTTTCGGATAGCTTACCATGAATGAAGCCCAGACAGTTCTTCCGTCTACAGGGTCAACGACTATCTGGGGATCATCCTGACCACTGTTGCCCTTGAAGGGTATAGGTGCAAGGGCTCGAGATTGGCTCCAGGTTCGACCATTATCACTCGAACGTTGGAAGACCATTCTCAAATTGCAGGAAGTGCATGATTGCCCACCACTTACATTGTAGTGCTTGAACATCGCGTAAATATGGCCGAGACTATCAGAAGTTATCGAAGGCTCCCAATCATCACCAGAATGAAAACCTAGTCTGACTTGCTGGCTGAAATGAAAATTATCATAGTTTGTGACTGTAATATTTTTTGCAAAGGCGCTTTTTCCCCAGGAACCTATTACGAGAAGCAAGCATAGAAATAATAGCAGGCAAAATGGTAGCAATTGGAATTTCAAGAATCGCTTGAGCGAAGATTGTGGAGATAATGTAGGCATCAGGCAGTACTCCTTAGAAAAGAGTGTAGAGTCTTTTAGACATACAATGGCATACGCGTATGTCAAATTTCCCCCGCATCAACCTATCATGGATGGATTATCGTGTCAACTGACCAACGCTTAACACGAACGAGGATATTACGTTTGGTCTACCATAAGAGTCAAGCATACCGTATAATAAAATCGAAAAATGGTAGGACTCATATCGGGTGCCTTTTCAGGACCAAACAACGATAGCTTTAGAGGATAGATGAAATCTATGCAAGAAACACTTATCAAACAGACACTTCACACAAATGAATTTCATACAAGGCTCTGGTGGATGGAAGTGATGCGTGGTGTTGTCAACGTCATCTTTGGCATCATTCTTATTACTCACACGAATTTTACATTACGCTTAGTATTCATCGCCCTTGGAATCTATCTGCTTGTTGACGGTATCCTTGATATTTTTAAGATTGCTACAGGCAAACGAGCGACACAGCACAAATTAACCAATTATCTTTTCGGTATTATAAGCATATTGCTTGGTTTGATCAGCTTTTTATCTCCTTCATTGACCATTTACATCATAGTCGCTGTAATCGCAGTTCGCATTTTTATCAGAGGTATAAAAGTAATTATTGACGCGCGTCATTCAAGACGCAAATACGAAGGATTAACCTGGCTCTTTGGAATGCTCTTAATGCTCCTCGGTCTTGTCATCTTTTGGGCCGAAGAAACTAGAACCCTCGCTTTTATCCTGTTTCTCCTTTTCATTGTACTTTATGCACTATGTGACGGTATATACCTGATGATAAGGGGCCTTCTGCTGCGTTTTGCACCTTCATTTGTCGTTGAAAAGAAATTTGCCATTCCACAAGGCATTCCGGATGTGCCAGACAGTATGCCTCCAACGTCCAGGCGAGCAATCGTTTTTGTTCGTCATATAGGGGCAAATGGTTTGGGGCATATTGGCTGGGCATTCGAGTGGAACAACGGCTGGTTTAATGCAGGGTCGGTAGAAAATCAGGCAGGGAAAGCATTTGCTAAACCTGAAGACATGGGCTTCTGGTCAGCTCATACGCTTGATCCTATCGCGGCGATGCAAAGGCAAGTGCTTACCTATGATGAGTATAAGGTATATTTTGTCACGGAGCCACGACCTAAAGATGCCTGGAAAACGGTGATATGGGAGAGCCGACAACCATATTCAGTCTTGAGACATAATTGCAACGATGTTGCCTATGATGTCTTACGAGCTTATGGTGTCACGGAATTGCTAGATCCTGTGGAGGGACTTGTACCTAATGATTGGTACGATGCCCAACCCGGCTCAAGCTATATTATTCAGGAAACTCCAATAATACCTATACACCTACATTTGATGTCAAAGAGGGAATTGATCAGAAAAGAGATATTGCTTACTATACCACAGCATGTGCAAGGAACTCCTCCTCCCTGGCGAGTAAATGGTTGGCGAGCCTGGTATGAATTAAATTATACTCTGGACAAGATGATCAAGGATGTCAGTACGCTCTTTGTTTCAATGGG
>DATMNR010000433.1:0-6998 GCA_035568795.1 Ktedonobacteraceae bacterium | reverse complement strand
AGCGTTGGAGGATGCAGGTAGCCCACTCGATGAGGCGCTTGTGATGGATTGGGCGCTGCAGCTCTGCTCGGTATTGCACTATCTGCATTGCCACAAACCGCCGATCATTTTCCGTGATATGAAACCGTCAAACGTTATGGTGACGAGAGACAATCAGCTCAAGTTGATTGATTTTGGCATCGCGCGGATCTTTAAAACGTCGGCTACAAAAGATACAACATTGCTGGGATCACAAGGGTACGCTCCGCTCGAACAATATGGCAGAGGTCAGAGCGATACGCGCTCAGATATCTATGCATTAGGGGCGACTCTCTATCACTTGCTGACGGGAAATGTTCCACCTGATGCTCCCTCTCGTCGCGTCAATCCACACGTTTTCCTTACTCCACGGCAACTCAATCTGCGAATTTCGCAGACAACTGAGGATATCGTGCTTATGGCTATTGAGCAGGACCCCGATGAGCGCTTTCAATCTGCAGAAGCGATGCAGAAAGCCATTCTCCAAGAGCAGGAGGCAAAGGAGTCCTTTGCTCCTTATACACATGGATTAGCAGCACGAGCTTCTTTGCCTCCCAGCACGTCCACTGCGATGGGAGATTCCCAAACCATGTCGAACGTGACATCCTCTCCAACAAAGAGCACTTTTGAACGTACGATCCTGCCTCTAGCGATAGATATCGGTTCGACCATTTACCAGGCGATCAAGGAAAACTCTTCACGTCGAGCAGATAGTAATGCTAGTAGCACAGAATTTGCTCCACAGTCTACAGCTGCGAAGCAGATACAAATAATGGCCCCAGTATCCGCCACACCTCGTGAACCAGTCCTGCGAAAAGGATTGCACCTGGTTGACAAAATACTGATAGTCATCTTCACAGCAACCTACCACCTGTTGGGGATAGCCAGCGCACTGCTCTTCCTGCTCCTGGCGGCACGTTTCGTGCTCACCTTCTTCCACCTCTCCCTGGGAGCATTCTCTTCGTGGGTGATTGCTCTTAGTGCGCCAATAGTTGCTCCATTTGGAAACATGCTGGTAGCCGTTCACCCATCCTCTACTGGAAACTACATGATTGATGTATCGGCAATTGTAGCTTTCCTGGTCATAGCTATTGCTATTGCACTCATAAGAGGTCTAATAAAGCATTTCACGAAACGACGGCAAAGGCGAACTACCGCCTGGATTTGAGGGGAATCGTAGTTGTTGGAAGCAAGGAATATTGTTTATATTGTTCATTCATCTTGCACCCCTCTTTGTTTTTTGAGAATCTCACGGACATCCTTCTCTTGATAGGGCCTGGCATCATTACCATCTATCCTGAACTTGAGCGCGTATATATTTATCGTAAATCTCACGCACTCGTTGCATTGTCTCATTGCTCAGGGGTGGTAGCGCTGTTGTTTGCACATTGTCCTTGATCTGCTGTGGATTCTTAGCTCCGGCGATGGCGCTCGACACCTCTGGAAACATTAAAATCCAACGCAGGGCAAATTGTGGCATTGTGGCTCCCTCAGGCACCAAGGCACGCAATTCCTCAACTGCTTGCAAGCCAATCTCGTAGTCAACGCCTGAGAACGTCTCACCCTGGTCAAAGGCCTCGCCGTGACGGTTGAAGTTGCGATGGTCTTTTGGGTCAAATTGGGTACTGCGGGTAAACTTTCCTGTGAGCATCCCACTTGCCAGCGGCACGCGCGCCAGTATTCCAACCTGTCGCTCGTGAGCGGCTGCAAAGAACTGTTCTGCAGGTTTGAGACGGAACATATTGAAGATAATCTGAACGCTCTGTACGTTTGGATAGGTTATCGCCTTGAGAGCTTCGTCTACTCGCTCTACACTCACCCCATAGAAACGCACCTTGCCCTGTTGCACCAGGTCATCGAGGATACCGAAGACTTCTGGCATATCATAGACCTCTGTCGGCGGACTGTGGAGTTGGAGAAGATCAAGCGTTTCCATGTGCAGGTTTTGCAAGCTGCGTTCGACAAAAGCTGTCAAATTCTGACGATTGAAACCAGAAGCGATATGTGGATTGAGCCTCCGACCAGCTTTGGTTGCGACGATAATCTGCTCGCTGCGTGCATTGCGTACCTGAGCAATTAATTGTTCAGAGTGGCCATCACCGTACACGTCTGCTGTGTCGAAAAAATTAACACCCAGATCAACAGCCTGATTGAGGGTTGCCAGCGAGGTTTTGTCGTCTGTTGGTCCCCAGGCATCGCCGCCGATACCCCATGCTCCAAAGCCGATTGCTGATACGTTCCAGCCAGTACGGCCAAATGTGCGGTACTGCATATGTTACCTCTCCTTCTATCCTTTACAATTAATACCTGCGCATATATTCATCGTATGGTGGATATCCCTACGGTTCATTAGGTTTCTAGAGTCAAGTGGCACCCCTGTAATACAGGGATGCCACTACCTGAAATCAATGCACCTCTCGCCGCACCTTTTGCGCAAGCTGTTGTTGTTTCTGTAAATCTTTGCGGTTCGCTATCCATGCTTTCATAATTTCGTTGACCTGATTTTCTCCCAACACCATTTTCATAGAAATTTGTGGGGAATAGAAGGTTTCTAGGACGATCCCATCCATTCCCACCGCAATTTGGATATAGGGAAATGCTGTCTCTGTTTTTTGTTCTGCCATTTTTCTCTCTCCTTACAAAAAATCTACGCTAATATCATACACCTCCATGGAACCAAACACACCAGGCCACATTAAGAGCGAGCGATGGTCACTGTCTGCAGCCCTCAGTCTTTATTTGACACCATCGCAATGGCTATGCTACGATACAAATGACGAAGTGTACAAATGACACCTTGTTGGTGAATGTAGTCGTGCAGAACGCACTGCACATAGATAGAGAATTGAAGGATCCCGCGCATGGGAATACTCCCCATTTTTATCTATGTATCGGTGGCTATTCTCTTTGGTATTGTGGTAATGGTTCTGACCGCCTTTCTCGGACCTAAGAAACCGACCCCTGAGAAGCTAGCCCCTTACGAAAGCGGCATGCAAGAGATCGAGGCGCCGAAGCGGCGCTTTCCTATTAAGTATCTCCTGACAGGCATGCTATTTATTGTCTTCGATATCGAAATTGTTTCTTTTTATCCCTTAGCAATTTTACTTCACCAGATCAAACTACTGGGATTGGTTGAACTACTTCTCTTCCTTTTTATCTTGATGATAGCTTATATCTATGTATGGCGAAAGGGGGCGTTTACATGGGAGTAAAAAACCCCTGGGAACCAGTACAGACATTCTCAAATGCACAAACACAGCGTTTGAAGCGCGAACTCCATGTGAAGAACGGGGAGGCAGGCATTCTCACAACGCAAGTGAGTAAATTGATCGATTGGGGGCGTAGTTCATCCTTATGGCCAGCTACGTTCGGTCTGGCATGCTGTGCGATTGAGATGATGTCGGCTAGCGCCGACCGCTTTGATATCTCTCGCTTCGGCGCCGAAGTGTTCCGTGCTTCGCCACGTCAGGCAGACCTGATGATTGTAGCAGGACGCTGTTCCATCAAAATGGCTCCCATTCTGCGACAGATTTACGATCAAATGCCAGATCCCAAATGGGTCATTGCGATGGGTGCCTGCGCCTCCTGCGGGGGTATCTTTAATAACTATGCGATTGTGCAAGGGGTAGATAAAATAGTGCCAGTGGATGTTTTTATTCCAGGCTGCCCGCCGACACCAGAGATGCTGCTCTACGGGTTTAATGAACTCCAACGCAAGATCCGCGAAGGTATTCCCAATCCTCCTGATCCACAGAAGGCCAGTGGCATGAGGCTACAAGGGCCATTAGGAGAAGAACTTTAACACGAAGCACACGTTCGTAACAACAGCACAACGATTACGAATGCGATCATATTTAATGTCTCTCATCCAGCTTGCCGTTCTTATCCGTCCTGCCAACGACGCTGGCGCGTCTACTGCTTCGCAGTCAGGCAGGACGAAAGGCAACGCCGCTTCGCGCTACCTATGGTCAGGCAAGCTGAAAGGAGTAAGGAATATCTAGAGTATGGCGATAACAGCAAGTTCGACGGTAGCGATGGTGAGGGAAAAATTCCCCCAGGCAGTAATTGAAACAGTCAATTTCCGTGGAGAGGAAACCATAGTTCTTCAACCCAAACACCTGGTGACTGTATGCACGTATCTTCTAAAAAACCAGCAATACAGTTTCCTATCAAGTATCACGGCTGTTGATTGGTTAGAACGTGAACCTCGTTTTGATGTGGTCTATCATTTGCTGTCCATTCCCAACCAAGGTGAATTACGCTTGAAGGTGCGAGTTGGAGAACCAGGTGAGGAACATCCCTCGGTACCAACTGTAAGCGGAGTCTGGCCTGGAGCAAACTGGTATGAACGCGAAGTATACGATCTGTTTGGCATCATGTTCTCTGGACATCCCGATTTGCGACGTATCCTGATGCCTATGGACTGGACGACTCACCCGCTGCGCAAAGATTATCCACTTACGGGCTTCGACTTGCCTGAACCTCACTGGGGAGGTCAGGTTCCGTATGATATCGACCCGGGTGTTGGTAGCCAGACAATGCGCACGCCTTACAGCCGCGAACTCAATGAGAGTCGCAGCAAATTCACTGAGGGTCAGGAGCCAGGGACAGAGAAAAAGTAAGGTAATTTGTATGATTGTCATCCTGGTGACACGAGATCCTTCGGCTTCGCCTCAGGATGACAAAAATAAGTGATAGCAAGACAATTCACATTTCAATGTTGAGGATATATGCAGAAGCAGGATGTAGAAACACAATATATCATTGAAGATAGCCAGTCTCTCGAAGATGGGAAACGTGTCGATTCAATGACCATTAATATGGGACCACAGCATCCAAGCACTCATGGCGTGCTACGTCTCATATTGACCATCAATGGCGAAACAGTCGTCAAGGCTGTACCTGATATCGGATTTCTACACACAGGCATCGAGAAGACCGCCGAGGCCAAGACGTATCACCAGGCACTGGTATTGACCGACCGTATGGACTACCTTTCTCCGCTCAACAGTAACCTTGGATACTCATTGGCGGTAGAGAAATTGCTCGGTATCGAGGACGAGATTACTGACAAGATTCGGTATGTCCGTGTGCTACTTGCTGAATTACAACGTATCGCCAGTCACCTGGTCTGGTTGGGAACGCACGCACTTGATCTGGGGGCCATGAGTGTTTTTCTGTATTGTTTCCGCGAACGCGAAATGATCCTGGATATTTTCGAAGAGATATCAGGCGTGCGTATGATGACCAGCTACATTTGTCCAGGTGGTCTGCAAGCTGACCTGACACCAGGCTTCGATGGCAAGGTGCGCGCGTTTACCAGCATCTTTCTTGATCGTTTGCAAGAATATCACGACCTTTTGACGAATAACCAGATCTGGATGGAGCGTACGAAAGGTGTGGGCATTTTGAGTTCAAAGGATGCCCTCGCCTATGGCGCGAGTGGCCCCGTTCTGCGCGGGAGTAACGTTGTATGGGATATTCGCAAGGCTTTCCCCTACAGTGGTTATGAAAAGTTTGAATTTGATATTCCCGTGGGCACGAACGGCGATGTCTATGATCGTTATCTGGTACGTATGTTGGAGATGGAAGAGAGCCTGAAGATTGTAAACCAGGCGCTTGAAGGTATGCCAGATGGAGCTTATCAAGTTCACAATCCGAAAGTCACACCACCGCCGAAGTGGCAGATAACTGGTAGTATGGAGGCGTTAATCCATCACTTCAAACTTTATACTGAAGGATATCGTCCGCCCAAAGGTGAGGTGTTTGTGCGTACAGAAGCACCCAAAGGTGAGCTTGGCTTCTACATTGTGAGTGATGGAACAGCCAAACCTTATCGCATGCATGTACGCGCCCCATCATTTGCAAATCTTGAAGCATTGCCACTCATGATTGAAGGCGGCTTCCTTGCTGATGTAGTAGCTGCGATTGGCAGCATTGATATTGTGCTTGGAGAGGTGGACCGGTAATTTGTATGCAGCCGGAAACGACGCTTAACTTAGCGCTCTTATTCAGGTCGGAAACGACGCTGGCGCGTCTAGTGCTTCTCACTCATCCGACCAGAGCGGAGGCGTCTATCGTTACGCGTCATCCGTCTGAAAGGAACGTCTAGATGATTTCAGAACAGGCAAAACAGCGCATGCGGGATCTTGCGGCACGCTATCCGGTAGCGCGTTCAGCTATAATGCCCGCACTCTATATTGCCCAACAAGAAGATGGATATATCACCCAGCAAGCATTACAAGCAGTGGCCGAGGCGATTGGATTGACTGTTGATGATGTTGAAAGTGTAGCCACTTTTTATACGATGTATTATCAACATCCACCTGGGAAAAAGGTCATTAAAGTCTGCACCAGTATCTCCTGTTATCTTCGTGGTTGCGATGCACTTGTCAGTCACTTTGAGAAGCGGCTGGGTATAAAACGTGGCGAAACTAGCGCTGATGGGAATTACACATTCATGACAGTTGAATGCCTGGCCTCGTGCGGCACTGCACCCGTAATGCAGGTAAACGATGAATTTGTCGAGAAGATCACACTCGAGATGGTCGATGCATTAGTTGATGAATGGAATGATGCATTAGGGAACGTTTCAAATACGAACGCTTCAGATGAGCAGGGCGGAAACATCAAAGATGTTGAACCAAAAACAGAAATAAGGTTGTAAGGACTCGCATAGTATGCCAGAACTCATTGTAACAAAAGACATAGATGCACCCGGGTTGGATACACTCAATGGCTATCGTCAACACGGGGGTTATGAAGCCTTGAGCAAGGCGCTCAAAGAATATCAACCACACGAACTGGTTGAACTCGTCAAGAAATCGGGGCTGCGCGGACGTGGTGGAGCTGGTTTTCCCACGGGCATGAAGTGGAGCTTTCTGGCTAAGAATGACAAGACACGCTACCTATGCTGTAACGCAGATGAAAGCGAACCAGGCACGTTTAAAGACCGCATGATTATGGAGAAAAACCCGCAC
>DATMNR010000432.1:0-5792 GCA_035568795.1 Ktedonobacteraceae bacterium | reverse complement strand
AGGGAAAGAGGAGCGGATCTATCCATAATGCCAGCCCCGCTACCAGGCCCCATCCTGAATAGACCACTACACGTCCCCTCCTTCCCTGTACTAATGGCGCTTCGACGGCAGAGCGCGCCAGGAGAAGCGCGTACAGCAGCAGGAGTGAACCGACGAAAAGCATATCTGGGTGTCCGCCTGTAGCCGAGAGTTGAAGCGAGAGCACAGACTCTGACCCGAAACTCAGCACCAGTAATGTGAAGAGCGCCAGGGGTTTCATGTAAATAATACGCGTCAGCAGGTACATATTCAGCAGGAAGAGGGCGTAGAGAAAAACGGACCCAAAACGCAGTGTGAAATGCGAAGGTCCAAAGAGAAGAAAGAGGGGCGCGGCAAGGATGGCTTCGAGTGAGCCCACATAGCCCTGGCCATAAAAGAAGAGGGGAATCTTTCCTTGATTGACGATATGCAGCGCCATCAAGCCCATCGTTCCTTCGTCGCTATTCAATACTGGCCAGTTCGTGATGAGCAAAAGGCGTAGTGCCGTGGCATGCGCGATCAGGCAGAGCGCGCCCAATCCATAAGGGTCAATGTGCAGGTATTTATACAGTTTCCATTGTCTCAATGGTGCATTCCTAATGTATTGAGCGTGTAACCATGGGCTGACGTGTATGAATACGATAGACAAGATTCAGATACTGCACCCACGCTCTCCCTCTAGACCTTTTCCTGTACTATATCATAGAACAAAGAAGTATTACAGGGATGAGGTTTTCACTTACAGAGGTAGGTAATGCTAAAGAGTAGGAGCGCCTGCTTCCTCCCCTAAGCTTTTGCCAGGGGTATCCGCGGGCGGAGGATTTGATGAGTATACCAGCTGATGGACAAATTGCTCATGTAAAAATCAGCGATAGCTCTGTGCGAAAACAACGTTCATGGTTTTTTTCGTATGAAATATATGTGATTATCATCATCGCAGCTTTCTTGCGCCTCTATGGAATTAATACGACCGAATTTGATGCAGATCAGGCTGACATCTTTCATATGGCTCACAATGCTGTGAGTCATGGTCACCTGGTTGCTACAAGCAATCTTGCATCTATCGGCGTATATAATCCACCTGGGATTATTTATGCTCTGATGATACCCGCGGCTTTTAGTGCCAATCCTATCGGAGGAGCCATTGAAACAGCATTTCTTGCAGTCTTTGGGGTGTTTTTAACCTACTGGTTTACATGCCGTTACTATGGTCGTGTGGCGGCAACAATAGGATCTTCTCTCTTTGCTGTTACCTCCGTGTCACTTTTTTATTCTCGCTTTATGTGGAATCAGAATTTGTTACTCTCTTTTGTTCCACTATTTATTATAGTGCTTTTTCGTGGGGTTGTAGACCGGCGACCTGGGTGGCTTTTTCCCGCACTCTTCCTGTATGGTTTATTGATTCAATGGCACGGATCCTCACTGCTCCTTGCTGCGCCTCTTGTTGTGGCTGTGTTTCTTGCCCCAAAGACTGTACGATGGCGTGATATTGTGCTGGGTATGCTGTCGTTGATTGTTTTGTATTCTCCGTATGTTCTCTGGTTGATATCAACGCACTTTGCTGCACTTTCACTGGTGTCTCAGGTCGGGGCCGTGCATTCGTTTGTTGATAATCAAGCCTGGCTTTTTTACCTGCATTTTATCAGTCCTTATGATTTGCCGTTCAAGAACAGATTAACTCTCCTCTACAACTGGCAGAACTTTTTTAACTGGTTACTCCCAGTTATGGCGTATCTGATTATTGCAGCGGCTCTGTTTGCACTCCTGCTGGTTCTGTTCCTGGGTACAAAGAGAACTGAACCAAATGTTTCCCACGTGCTTCATGCATGGTGGAGAAATATACTTACCCTGCGGGCCTCTCCATATCGATGTGGCTTGCTCGTCTTGCTCGTCTGGCAGGCTTTCCCTTTGCTAGTTCTTATTAAACATGCGCTTTTGTACCCACACTACTTCATTATTTTAATGCCTGGTCCATTTATCCTGATTGGCTGGTCCATAGCGAAAGTTGCAGGGTGGTTGCATGCACACAGGGGATGGATTCGACTTGCTAGTACAGTTATATATGTCTTCGCGAGCCTATTGCTTCTTTTTCAAGGAATTGCCGGGGCAGCAAGTGTGTTAGATACTATCCGGGGTAACTTTGATGACCATCAGTTGTCATATCCATACTATACCGATCTTGCTTCGCTACAAAATGCACTTACAAGGGCTGATCAATTAGCACAACAGTTTCACGCAGGACGAATTATCATAGTGGCTGATCGCTCAACGAGAAGCGCGTTCCGTTATCTGTCTGAGCAGTTGCATATACCTGCTACTGTTGTAGATGACTCATGCCTTCTTTTGCCTGGTCCATCTGCTGGGTCCGCTGTTGTGCTCATGCCTGCCTATGAGAAGACGTTAGATGCCTTTTTTTCTTCTGACTCCATTCATGTTCATACATCTTCTACTTCTGCTCGTTTAGGAGGGGATCCTTTTCGTCTTTACGTGGTAGATCCCTTACCACAAGCAGCGACGCAGAGAACACTGTCGTCTGATCTACAGTTTGTGAGCGCGCAGATGCACAGCTTGCAGAAAAAATCATGGGTAATTATGCGCTGGAACCTCTTGCAGTCTGCTCCTGCAAGTGACTTCACTACTTATTCGTATCAGTTTACGGGTATGGATACTATTAAGGGTTCGACGCAGACTCAACGGGTATGTACCTTTACAAGTGCACAGGCGGGTGATCAGCTTATTGCGTTCCTTCCGTACACGAGCAATCAACCATCGTTACGTGTACAAGCGGAGCGTTCATCAACGACTCCTTATACGATAAGGACAAAACTTTTCGGTGTATTTCCGCTTGTATTCGATACGTTCCAACAGGATAATACACCCTGGATATCCCTTAAAACAGATGCTGGTGCATCTACGACAACGGTTCCTGTTGCATCTTCATAGTGCCATTCTTAGGTCAAATGTTTCGCGTGTTGAAGCCCTCCAACGGTTGCAATGTGAAGGCTATGCGATGATCACTTCTACTCTGTCACACGAAGATTTTGCGCGCCGTCGTTACTGGCGTACGCATAGACATATCTGAGACTCCTGCTCTACATAGACAGGGAGTCTGCTGTCGATCCCACTCACTCCCCTACGGTTAAGTCTTGGTGAAATAAGAGGCGATGCACACCCTTGGCCCCTGGCGTTCCCAAAAGTACCAGAAAGATAGACTCGAGGGTCAGCCAGCGTGGCTGACCCTCGAGTCTAACGGAAGTCGTATCAGCACTGCAGTGAGAGCTGACCTCTCCTGTTGACTTTCATGCGACGTGACAGAAAGCGGTAACTCTCGTCGCGGTATGACTAGCGGCGGGCTGCATCTGCCTCCTCTGCCAGCTGGTGTAGGACCGCAAAGAACTCCTTCGGTTGGCCGATAAACAGCCCATCGGCCGTCAAGGCCTTGGCCGCGCCCATGGCAGCTCCCTGTGTCTCGGTCGGACGTATGATCGAAACAGGCGGGAACTTGCGACTGAGGAAGATAGTTGGCTCGGGCATGATCAGGTTGGTCTGGAAGTCCTGCCCGCCAAATGGAGGGGCATTGAGGTCCGGAAACACCAACCCATTGGTGGGATCGATCAGAGCAGGCGCATTGCCTGCCTTATCATGCCAGGTTTGAAAATGCGCTGTCTCGGTTGGACCGATACAGAGCAGGATGCGCAACACTTCCACATTGGTGACCCTCTGAGCCAGCGATGGGTAGAGGCTGGTGCCACCTTGCTCGATAAACGCGAAGTGGAAGCCCGCTGTGTTGGCGATCGCCTGGATGTGTTTTTTGGGGTGAAGGTCGGCATCAGATCTGGGAATCGCCGGAAACTGCCCTGTCAGCAAACCCGGGATGGCTGGTAGGAACGTGTTACCGAAATCGGGGTTCTTTGTGCGGCTGCGGTACTTCGTCCAATAACTGGTATCCACAGTGAGTTGCATGAGGTTGGTGAGTCGTCCGATGTTCTGTGCCCCGGTCGCTTGACTGCTCGGCAAGGTGCGAAACTTATCCAAGTTGACGGGATCTGCGCCCTTGGACACCAGGTACGCGTTGATGAACGTGAAGTGGGTGAACTCATCCTCGGTATTGTCGTGGATATACTGGGCCATGTCCGCATCTAGCACTGCAAGTGCAGCGGTGTAGGCCGCATTGCCGCTGCCCCCTGGGACTTCACTGTCCTGGATGCCTCCGAGCTCGTTGTATTGTTGTCACAGATCGGTTTCGAGGATTTCGGCCGCAGACAGGAAACGGAGAATGGCCACGTCACCTTTGGTGAGACCGCCACTGCTTTCTTGGGCGAAGGCGGGTAATCCACTGCTCAACAGTCCGGCGCCGATGGCTCCTGCTCCTCCTACTGCGAGTCCCTTGCGCAAAAAGGAACGGCGGCTGGTAGAAGTTTCCATGCTCTTCTCTTCCTGAGACAGGGTAATGTTCTGTTCCATGATTTTCCCTTTCTAAGAGTTTTTTGTCTCCGTTCCATGATCTTCTCCAGACCGTGGATGTGTCCATCGAGAAGCACACGGGTCTAAGCGTGTGTGCTCCGTGAGCAACGGATACAAAACAGCTATGCGGCTCCCTACATAGGCCTATTTGGCCTGAACGCAAGATTTACAACATGCACGAAGAATCTGGCTTTCCTCCAATGCTAATGGCAAAATAGGAGAGTGCCAATTGAGAGTGAACTGTGTAGTAAACCTTTGCTATTTGACCATGTAGCGGTTACGAAGAGGTGGAGAAGGAGTGGTGAAAGAGAGGAGGAACGCGCATTTCCATGGAGATCTCTTCACCTATGGAGGGATGAAGCACGTTGATACAAAAAGGAAGGGTTGACTATTCGTGAGATGCTGAGAGTGCTGAATCAAGGGTGTCATTAGAAGCGTCGGTCATCGTCAACAACAGTCAGAGTAGAGCAAAGCACACCCGTTGCGGGAATAAACTCAGATTTTTTACTTCCATGAGGAGGAAGTGATCCCATTCTAAAGAGTTTTCGTCTGTTGCGTATCGTGTAACAAGCGATGCTGAGCTCCGTCAAGGAAAGTAGCATTGTCTCCTTCAAATGTAGCAACGAGAGTTCCGATGATTGGTACCTGTTTCAATGTACCGAACTGGTCAATGAGTGCTCCTCATAAACCACTGCAAGTAGTTGGGGAGAGCGAGTTGGCAAAGCATCTTGCCAATGACCAGACTGATTCGTACACTGAGAACCAAATCTTCTGTTCTGTACAGGCGGCATTCAGTGAAAGGAGCAGCAGATGCAAACGACAGACCTCCACCAGATCAAGGCGTCTCTCTTTCATCAAGCCTTTATCTGAGCCAGAAAAACAAGCATGGGCTATGCTCTCCAAGATGGGAAGCACGGCCCCTTTCCTCTCGTCCCATGCGCAGGGAGATCGATCTCCCTCAGTACCATTGTGGCAGCTCCTTGCCCAGGATGGCGTTTCGCATGCAGGATGCCACACCTGGAACTGCTGTATGCTGTGCTCAGCAATATCTGATGCTAATTCTCCGTTCTTCGCGGAGGCCGAAGTCAAAGAAGCGAGATTATGCTTGCCCTGGGCGTAGCTTGGATTTAAAGGAACGCCAGCGAAGTTCTGAGAGACGCAACGCCTTTTTGAGGAGCACCAGTTCGGCATCCGTGAGGTTTTCCTCTGCCTGGTAACAATGGAGCCCGATGTCCTGTTCCTTCATGGCATGCCGCATCAGGCTCATGTCATCTGATCCCCTGAGTTGTTCGAGCACCTTCAGGTCGTTC
>DATMNR010000431.1:0-6877 GCA_035568795.1 Ktedonobacteraceae bacterium | reverse complement strand
AGAACTTCGTCCAACAGGAGTCCCGCAAGCTGGTCAAGCGCTTCGGGCTGATCGCCGTCGAGTCCCTGGTCGTGCGTACCATGGTCAAACGGCCTAAGCCCAAACTGGACGAAGCGACGGGACAGTATGTGCCCAACGGGGCAAGCTGTAAGGCTGGGCTGAACACATCGATCGCAGACGCGGCCTGGAGCGCATTTTTCACCGCACTTGTGGCTAAAGCGGAAGAAGCTGAGCGACACGTGATTAAAGTGCCCCCTGCCTACACTACACAAGCATGCAACGACTGTGGACATCGACACGTGATGCCGTTGTCGGTGCGTATCTATACCTGTGAACAGTGTGGTGCCGTGCGCGATAGGGACCATAATGCCTCTCTCAACATTCTTCAAACCGCTTTGGGACGAGCGTAGCGTGGCGCTCGGCACCTAGAAGCCCCAACTTTAGCCGCGGGGAGTCGTCACTTGACCATCTCAGCAGAGAACGTTACAATGAGCCAATACTGCTGTACGTAACGTTTCCCATAGATCTATATGGTTAAAGGATAGAAATAGCATGTCCGACACGAGTAGAGTAAACCCAGTCTCTAATGTTCTTTTTCAGAGCTTTGCTGCTGAGTCAACAGGGCCAGGGGGATTGGATATTGATGTCGTAATCGATACACCATCTGTAGTAGCACCTGCTCCTTCTGCCACTATGGTGCCTGTTCCAGTCGCTGCACAGCAGAAGACAAACCGAACAGCTACAGTTGAGCATCTCGCAGCACGTAGTAATCTTCCTGATTTGAATGCCAACACCCCAGAAGTAAAGCAAACAGTCAGTGAGTTACGAACAGAACTCACAATGTTGGTGACTGATCTGCGTTGGGGTGGGCAATCTGTGAAAGATACTGCTGATCGGATTATTCCGTTACTGAATGTTGGTTCTCTCCAGCAATGGATTCCTATTCTCATTCCTAATATCTGGGAGATTGACCGCGCAGGTGACCTTATTCCAGCATGGCTCTCTATTATTGGACAGGAAGATCCTGTTGATCTACCTATTGATGCTAATCCCGCTGAAACAATGATTGGCAGGGCCAGGCGTATAGCTATGCTGATGCTTGGTTTTTACAAATCAGCGGACATCTCAGAGGTTCTTGGAAAGCTATCAACTGATTCCAGTTCTTCTTTATATGCTACACGATCTCTGGTTAAACAAGCTACTGTTGCAGCACTAAAAGCTTTAGCTAATGCGCTGAGAGAAGCTTCAGGGTGGGCAAAAGTTGACGTGGTAGATGCATTCGCAACGCTCAATCAGGCACGCTTCTACGAGATCATGTTGATGAACGGTCAGGACAATGCTAATGGTTTAGAGAGCTATATTGCTGTTCCTCTATTTCGCACACTTCCCATAGAAAACTATCTTCGGGATGCCAATACTATCTCACCACAGCCAGGCCAGCAGGCAGCTCTGGTTGTCAATCAGATATTGCAAGACAGTATGAGCTATCAAGGCACCAACTCTCTTCCTCTTATTTTTGAGCGTAACCTGCCAACATTAACGAGTGCTCTCTTTGACGGAGCGAAAAGCTCTTCTGATTGGCAGTTTGTCGTTACGCTTCATCGTCTCGGTCTACTGCTTGGTAAGTATTGGGGTGAAATCTCTCGTGGTACCCTGCAAGATCAACGGATTATCCAACAAGTCTATGACAGTTTACCGGTGATGCCCGACATTGAGCAGTGGATGAATAATATTGGCCGCGATGTTTTGCTGAGGGAGCTTACTCATCAACAAGGAGAGGCTTTTATAGCATGTTTAAAAGTGTTGAGCGATCTACGTGATCCACGCGCCTCGCAAACGCTGATACATCGCCTCGATACTATCATGCACATTACTGATCGAGACCAGGCCTCCCAGATTGGACAAATCTGCGACACGCTCGTTCAACTTCAAGATACTCGCGCAATCGATTCGATAAGAGAGCTTGTTAAGCGTACTGTTCAGGTTGACTCACGAGCTACACGTGAAAAGCGTCGAGATAACCTGTCCAATGGAGATGAAGAGATTCCCGGAAGTATTGTGTACGGTGCTGCTATTCGCACATTTGCACAATTTGGTGATCGCGGTACACTCGACTTCATCCTGAAAGCTGCAAACGACTTCGATCCATACATACGCGCCCAGGCTCTCGAGGCATTGAAGAGTATCGACCCTGGTGGCGAGGATGAACGCACTCGCGGGGTCGTTCGTGAAGCGTTACATGATCCTCGCGATACTGTCGTGCGTGTAGCGTGTCAGCTAATTACACAATATCACGACGTTGAGTCTATTACTGCACTACATATGCTTGCCGAAACGCGCCCTGAATTCGCAGCATCAGTACAGGAAACCTTAAGACAACTGGTTTAATTGTTTTGTGGCACGATCGGTAGTACTACATATGAAGGGTGCTCGCGATCATGCAATATCGTCTGATGAGCGACTGCTAACTCTGCATCAACGCCAAAGTCATGCCCAGTATTGGGATTGCGATCCCAGCGTGGAAAGTTGCTGCTTGTCACATCCAGACGAATTCTGTGCCCCGCTCTGAAAACATTACTTGTGGCCCACAGATCAATCTCGTACTCGTAGGCTCTTCCAGGTTCAATAAGCGAGGCATCTTCTCCCCGCGCTGTATTACGATATCGAGCACGAATAATACCATCAGTAAGATTCTGTGCATAGCCATCAGGGTGTACATCTACGAGGCGAGCCACAAAATCAGTATCTGGCGCACTTGAAATGGCCCAGAGATGAACGTTGATCTGTCCCGTAACTTCAAGATCTTCTTTTAACTCGCCCGTTGTATACACGAGAACATCTTCACGGTTCTCAGTTTCTCGCTGATCGAAAGGACCAGGACGATACTCCGGAGACATTAATAACGCACCACCTCGTGTTATAACCGGATTAGCAGCATCATAATCATAATGGTCAATGAATGGCTCTTCTTCATCAGGCAAGTCTGTAGTCAGATATCCGTTCCCATGGAGGGTATTGGCTTGTCCATTGCTATGGAGATAATAGCGCGTTTCGGCAGCGCGAGTCAGTGGCCATTCTTGCTCATCACGCCAGACATTCGTGCCCATTACAAACAATTTGATAGGCGCTTCATCTAGCATCCCCGTATCGATACCTTTCAGCCAGTGATCAAACCAGCGCACCTGCAAACTTGTGAGATCAATCTGCAGATCGATGAAGGCTGCGCTGGATCCGAAGCCAAAGTTCATTTCACCGATAGGATTCGCAAATGCTCCATGTGCCCAGGGTCCAATGAGCAGCTTGCTTTGTCGCGCCTCTTGCGTACTACCCTGCTCACGCATAAATTTATAATTATCGATGGTATCTTGCAAGAAGATATCATACCAACCTCCAATATTCAGAGCAGGAACAGTGACATTTTCGTGTTTTCCCGTAATAAACAAGGGTTGAGTATTTGGATGTTCAGGGTCCATCGGATGTGAAAAATTCTCAAAGAAGGAAAGAGCTATATCATGTCGCTTGAGCGGTCCAAATACACGCAGCGGTAAAAACCAATATCCCCGCTTTCCCAGCGCATCCATCTCTTTAGCCAGTAAATAAATCGATTGTCCCAAAGCCTGAGGGTTACCTCTATGACGACGTATAAGTTCATCAAGGCCCATCATCATTTGCCAACTTCCAGCGATACCTAATTCCAGAGCTCCTCCACGAAACAAAACACCATTGAACGGATCGTTAAACGTCTGAGCAGGCGCCATTGCTCGCAATGCAGGTGGTTGAAGTACTGCAGGGGACCATTGTGTAAAGCCAAAATAGGAGATGCCATACATTCCTACACTGCCATTACTATATGGTAATTGGGCTGACCACGCGATAGTATCGACACCATCCAACGCCTCATTGATGAAAGGTACCCATTCTCCTTCAGATGTGGAACGACCACGAGTATCCTGGACAATCACAACATACCCTCGTCGTGCCACTTGAGCGGGGTCTAACACTGAACTTCCAATAGGAAAGTCTTTCCCGTATGGTAAACGAGTAAGCAGCACTGGCCATTGACCGTCTCCCTCTGGCCTGAAGACATTGGCACGAAGAGTTGTGCCATCTCTCATCTTAGCTTCAACGTCAAAATCTATTATTATCTTCTGATCCATCTGCATTGCCATATTATGAGATGCTCCTTCTCTGGATGCCAAAAGCATGTTTCTGAATGACTATTTTATAGAACATCATCTTACAACTTTTGTATGCATTACTGCCAAGATCGATCTCATGTTCTGAAGAAGACTTACGCTTGACACTTCTTATCAGCATTAGCTATACTCAGTCCATTAAATGTGGAACATCATTCCACTAGATAGAACACAGATCCGATATTTGAGATCGAGGAAAAAGTATGCGTCATGGGGAACCAGTAGAAGGCGAAAAAAACGTTCAAATCGTCCATCGTATTGCGACTGTTTTACGAGCCTTTGGAAACCAGGGTTTGCTCGGTATTACAGACCTTGCACATGTCACAGGCTTACCAAAATCTACTACCCACCGATTGGTAACTGCCCTGGTGAACGAGGGATTACTCGTGCAGAACGAGGATAGTCATAAGTATGCTCTCAGTTTGCGTGTTACAGCCCTGGGCGCCAGTATTCTGAGTTCACATACTGTGCGCAAAACCGCACGACCTATACTGATGGAACTACGTGATCAAACACGTGAATCCGTCCACCTGGCTGTTCTAGAGGGCATGGAAACTGTCATCATAGACACTGAGGATTCCTATTTCTTCGTGCGTGCCGTGAATGTACCTGGGCAGCACCTTCCTGCCCATGCCGTTTCCACCGGGAAAGTGCTACTTGCATATCAATGGGAGGTTCAATTACGAGAAACGCTTAGCAAAGTGAGCCTCAGCCGTTTCACTGATCGTACTATAACTGATACTCACCAACTCCTTGAGGAATTGCGCAAAGTTCGCGCGCATGGGTACGCAATTTCTAGCGGAGAGCTTGAGGATGGCATTGACGCCGTTGCGGCCCCTATTTTTGACCATCTCAATTCAGTTGTTGCTGCGGTCTCTATAGGCGGACCAAGCGAAAGATGCCAGCCAAAACAGGGGGAACTTATTGTTGCTGTAACACGAGCCGGGCAACTCATTTCGCAAACTTTACGTTATATTGGCTGGCATTAGTTCTCGGAGGTATCGTGACGGAGCAGAATACAACTGAGCACGCTATTCCAGTATCGGGACATGTGCTGGTTGCAGTAAAAGGCGCTGGGGATCTAGCTACCGGAGTTATACACCGCTTGAAACGAGCCGGGTTCGCGGTTATGGCAACAGAGTTACCTCACCCAACTGTCTTGCGTCGTACCATAGCATTTGCAGAAGCAGTCGCCCTGGGACAAGTGACTGTTGAGGGAATAACAGCTCGGCATGCCCATTCCATAGAAAAAACCCGGCTACTATTAGAAAATGGCTTTGTGCCTGTTCTGGTCGATCCTGACGGCATTGCGTTCAAACGCATGCAACCAGATGTATTGGTTGAAGCGACGCTATCGAAGTACAATAGCGGCATTACACTGAAAGACGCTCCAATCGTGATTGCGCTTGGACCCGGTTACGAAGCGGGTAAAGATGCTCACGCGGTCATTGAGACAAATCGTGGTCATAACCTGGGCCGTGTTTATCTGGAAGGTAATGCTGAACCAAATACTGGTGAACCTGGTACGATTGGTGGATATGCTGGAGAACGTTTACTTAGAGCTCCTTGTGCTGGTAGACTGTATGGCGTGCGTCAGATCGGTGATCAGATACGTGAAGGAGAGGTAGTAGCCATAGTAAAGTCAGATGAAGCTGCAGCTCCTATTACTGCTACAATCACAGGAATTCTGCGTGGACTCGTGCGTGACGACCTTATAGTAAGCGCAGGTATGAAGGTAGGCGATATCGATCCTCGAGCTATTCGTGAGCATTGCTTTACCATATCAGATAAATCACGTGCAATTGGTGGGGGTGTCCTGGAGGCAATATTGTATTTTATGAACATATGAATGTGAGTTGAGGTTTTACAACGATGCTTAAAATAGGAGCCTACCATAGCCCTACCGAGCTAACCCAGGCCGTCAGCTTACTCGCCGAAGATGAACGAACCGTCATCGCAGGAGGCACAGACCTGCTAGTGAATCCGCGTTATATGGTAGGGATTCGCGAAGTTGTAGATATACATAACCTTGGGTTGGACTACATTCGCGATGAGCACGCCTGGTTGCATATCGGTGCTGGAGCCACAATGCGCACAGTAGCCAGGAACCCAAAAATACAGGCGCTGGCTAATGGCATTTTGGCACGAGGCGCTGCTGTTTGCGGCTCGCCAAACATTCGCAATATGGCAACACTTGTAGGTAATGTTGCTTCAGCTCTTCCATCCGCTGATACTCCTCCATCTTTATTAGCTCTTGATGCCCTGGCTGTGCTTGTTGGCATGCAAGGTGAACGCATTGTGCCGCTTGAGAGTTTTTTTGTTGGACCAGCAAAGAGCGTTCGCAAGCGAGAGTTAATTCGAGAGCTACGCATACCGGTGGACACGTTTGATAGCCTTAGGGGAGGTTTCTATAAAATTGGCCGTACGTCTGAAGATATTTCGATGGTCAATGCAGCCGCGACTCTCATAATCAAAAATAATACAATCACCGCAGCTCATCTAGTACTAGGGGCTGTTGCTCCTATACCTTTACGTGTCAAGATCGCAGAAGAAGCGATAATAGGGCAAGCGCCAACAGAAGAAGCCCTTCAGAAAGCAGCAGAACTTGTCTACTCTGAAGTACGTCCTATAAGCGATCAACGTGCCTCCGCAGAATACCGGCGACGAATGAGCAAAGTGGC
>DATMNR010000430.1:0-4760 GCA_035568795.1 Ktedonobacteraceae bacterium | reverse complement strand
CCGTGCTCTCCGAGGGACAGCGTCGGCTGCGACAAATGAAGGCTGATCCTGTGTGGCAAGCAGCGCGTGCTATCCCTCGATCCCGCAAACAGGAGCGAGCCGCGGCCTTCTCTGCACTGCGGGAACAGTATGGCTTTAGCGAATACGCCTTACATGCGTACGCAACAACGGCTCGCTGCAGCTTTTTGGCCGAGCACCTGGAGGCGGTGCTGGCCCAGACGCTGGCAACTCGGGCCTATCGGGCGCTCAATCGGGTGTGTCTGGGGCAAGCCAAACGGGTGCGCTTCAAGCGTAAATCTCGCAGGCTTGACAGTATCGAGAACAAACGCAATGATACAGGACTGCGCTTTGTACTCCAGAGGCCAGAAGCAGGTCATCGCGGATATCTGCTGTGGAAAGAGGATCAACTGCAGGCCATCATTGACTGGAACGACCCCGTAGTCAAGCACGGGCTCGACCAGCATATCAAATACGCCCGCTTGATCCGGCGCCGCGCCTCCAGTCCTCGAGCCCAGGGAGCTGATGGAGAGGGCTACCGTTACTTCGTGCAACTGGTACTCACCGGGGTGCCCTACCGCAAGCCCAAGCACGCGGTGGGAAGCGATATTGTTGGCGTGGACCTGGGACCATCCACCATCGCCCTAGTGGCCCAGCAAGGAGCGGCGAGCTTGGAGACGCTGTGTGAAGAACTCATTCTCCCTGAGCAATGGATTCGTCGCCTCCAGCGTAAGATGGACAGGCAAAGGCGCGCGGCCAATCCCGAGCGCTACGAGGGCAGGGGGCGCATCAAGAAAGCGGGCCAGCAGCGCCTCCCGTGGAAGCAGAGCCACAACTACGAGCGGACCAGACGCCGCAAGGCAGAGAAGGAACGCAAGCTGGCTGCCCACCGCAAAAGCCTGCATGGTCGCAAGGTCCACGAGATCGTAAGCCAGGGCAAAACCGTCATTGTGGAGAAAATCAGCTATCAAGCGTGGCAGAAACAGTATGGTCGCAGCGTTGGACTGCGCGCCCCAGGGATGTTCATGGAGTTATTGAAGCGCACCGTTGCAAGCACGGGCGGCATCCTGATCGAAGTCAAGACGCAGAAGACCAAACTCTCGCAATTTTGTCACGGCTGCGGCAAGACAGTGAAAAAGCCGTTGTCACAGCGGTGGCATATGTGCGCGTGTGGAGTCGGTCCCATTCAACGGGATCTGTATTCCGCGTTTCTGGCCGCCTATCTCGAGTCAGAAAACGATCTTCCCTCTTGTGCCCGGTACAAGTTACCCTGGGAGGGTGCGGAGACGCGCCTGCGGGCTGCACAAGAGCGTTTGTTGCAACGTGCGAAAGAGGGGCAGGTCTTGCCCCGAAGCATGGGTATGCCTCGTGCCAGAGCGCGTCAGTCCGAAAGTCTGAGCGAACCGACACAAGAGCCCATCTTCCTCCTCAGACGAGGGAGATGGGAAGCGTGGAATGACTGCTCAGAACCTCCTGTGCTTGAGCCGGGAGAGTCTTCATTGCTCAAATTTGCGGGCAGGTGGTGATGGAGGAGCTGGTTCACCACAGACACTACAAAAGCGCGCTACAGGCCGATTCATATGTCCACATGGCCAGGGCACGAGAGCGCCGGAATTGGTTGATGGCATGGTTGTTCTATTCGTTGAAACAGTAGATGACTGGGTTGGCGTATAGGGTGGTGCAAATGACTGAACTGGTGGTTGACCGGACCGTGGTGATTGAGAATTCGCGGATGAAGGCGCTCCAAATGCAGTCAAAGCATCATTGACTTGCCGACCATATACGGACTGTGATGGGCTGATAGAGCTACTCTGCATTACTGGAGGCGCAATCTGCGCTGGTGAATTCATAGAGGATGCAGGCATTGGTGCCGCTGGAGTTCTTTTGGCACGTCTTCGGCGGAACACAATTACTCCAAAGAGCACCACTACCGCAAGTAATACAACGCCAACTACAATGATGATCCATGGCATCGACGTATTGAACAATGCGGGTTGTGTCGACTGCTGAGGGTGAGGCGCAGTCTGCGTTTGAGGGGCCTTCTCAATCTTAGCTTGTGTTGTGGCATAAGCAAGGTAAGGTTGGACACCTTTGAATTGGGGATATTTGATTGCGATTTGCTCGAATTCATTTTGCGCCTTATGCCAATGGCCAGGTATATTCGATGAATAATCAGTAAAAGCCTGATTCCAGGCTTTCTGGAAGGGTCCAGGAGCCGTATTCAATCCAAGTGATTGTACAAGTGCGCTTGCGCTATTGCTAGCTTGCAAGAAACTGGTGCTGCCTTGTCCACTCGCAGCTCCGAAGCTGACAATGCCAACTATAGTGCCCTTCTTGTCAAGCGCAGGTCCTCCACTATCACCATGTTCCACATTGCCCCCAACCTGTATCAAGGGTGCTCCAGAATTTGTCGTTTTTATCGAACTAACGAAAACTTGATTGATTGACAAAGTGAGAAGATCCGTTGCAGTATTTCCAGCAACATCACCGTTACCTGGAAAGCCGATAATCGTTAAGCTGTCCTGTTGCTGTACGCTGGAAGAGTCACCAAGTTGAACCATAGCCATATCATTCATATTGCTGACATGGATAATAGCGACATCTTTATCAGTGAAAGAACTTTGCTTTTCAATACGATCGACAGGTGCATAAACATTTGAAGGAACATCCTGAATGTTGCTAACGTTTAATGGACCTGTATAAGCTGTGCTCAAGTAAACTCGACTTTGTGGAGTGCTATACTGACTGGTAGATTGTAACTGTCCGTTTGCCAGTTGCGCTGTCACCTGGTCTGCTGATACTTGTGGATTAGCCTTGAGGACCTGGTTCATATAGGTAGCTACATCTTGAGCTGCCTGCTGTTGCAAAAATTGATCCAGGTCTTGTTGCGGAGGATTGACAACATGGTCAGCAGTCAATATTTCGCCGGTCGCAGTAATAAAAGTTCCACTACCTGATAAGGCAATCTGATAGCCGCTGCCACTCTGCGGAAACGTAACATCCTTATTGATGGTTGAAGCAAAATGCACGATCAACTGACCGTTCAGCATGGTGATAATGCGCACGACGGCAGGTTCAGCGATATCAACTGCGCGCACTGTGGGATCAGAGACATTACCCCCTGGGCCGTCAGCATATGCCTTTGGAGAGTTGCCTGCCACTCCCAGTAGAGTGAGACATAGTATTCCTACTATTACAAGAACAGCTAATAATTGGTACCACCGTTTTGCTAATATATATTCAGACATATATTCAGATCTATTTTTTAACATATCTATGGCCTTGCTCGAATTCTAAAAAGGAACCATCTATTACAGCATTATACCTCATGCAAACATCAGATGATATGAGCTAGAACACAGTTTAGCCTTGCCATTCTCTGACCAACATACCATAGACAATTGTGTTTACGTAGTGATCGTATAGCCATTCTGCATCTCGCAAGATCCCTTCCTGTGAAAAGCCTAACTTTTTAGGGATAGCGCAACTGCGAATATTTTCAGTGGCACAATGTATCTCCACTTTGTTCAATCCTAACTCCGTGAATGCATATGTAATGAGTGTTCTACACGCTTTTGTCATCAGTCCTTTTCCCTGAAATGATTCACCCAGCCAGTATCCAATCTCGACTTTGCGATCGACCCAGTCAATCTGGTGGAAACCAATACCACCCGCAAATGTATCCCTATACCAGATTCCCATCTGGAACCCTTCATTTTGCGCAAATTGTTGCAAAGAGCTTCGAATAAACGCTCTACTATCCTCAACGGTCCTCGAATTATCTACCCAGGGAAGCCATTGCCGCAGATATGCTCGATTTTGATCCACCAGTTCAGCAACTTCTTGCGCATGTCGCTCTCATAGATGCGTATGTCCGTCTCTTCATCTATTCTCATGCAAAGTAGAGGTCTGAAAGCCATGGTTAATTCCTCCTGCTCAATTATTCCAGGTCATTGTAGCACAGGAATGTTGGTGAAATGATGAGACAGGCAAGGATAAGAAATATAGCAGTGTTAATCTAAAGCAGTGTATACAACCAATCGTAAAGTGGTTTGGTGCTGGCTAGGAATCCAGTCTCCTGCACAAGTAATCAAATTGAGATAGATACCACTATTGTTTGCAAAGATTTGTTCAATTGGCGCATCCTGGGGTGAGTAGAATACGATTCCGGTGACGTGAAAATGGAACGTTTTTCCATATGCATCAATCACGGCCACTGCATTGCCAACTCGTAGATCTCGCAAATGCCAAAACACGGCGGGATATCCACCTGGACGATCAAGATGCCCATCGATCACGGCACTTCCTCGCTCACCAGGATGGGGACCTGACCCATACCATCCGACGTCCTCCCACGGATTCTGCGTTGGTACGGCCAGGTCGCCTCCAGGCGTAACTCCCACTTTCTCAACGAAAGCATCGACACCTATTGCAGGGATGAATAAGCGCACCGGGTTCGCAATCCTATCCAATCCTGGCTTTGGTGTCGTTGGTGTCGTTGCTAGACTTATAGTGTGATGAACTACAGGGGATGACGCGTACATCGGCGAATCCTGAGTAGTGGAGGATGGTATACACCCGCCAAGGGTGATAGCCACTATTAGTGCCAAGAAATAAAACGATAGTCTGACTGCACGCATGGGTTGCAATTTACTCCGCTAACAAAAACACATCACTGTTGGATAGAGCCGTATAGACGTCTCTTTCTATCAAAGAGACTACTTACTCGCGGGAAAGCATTTTTGCCTATTGATTGGCAATCG
>DATMNR010000429.1:0-3873 GCA_035568795.1 Ktedonobacteraceae bacterium | reverse complement strand
GGAGGCATTATCGGCCACGGAATGTTGACTATGGGATTTGTGGGGCAGATGCTGAGTGATTATGTTGGACCGGCGGCGTTACGAAAATTTGGAGTGCGTTTTAAAGGTATGACCCACCTCGATGATGTAATTAGCTGTACAGGCACAATCACAGAAAAATACGAAACTGATGGTGAAGCACGCATCGCCGGGAAAGTACAGGCGGCCGATCAGAACGGTGAGGTGAAAGTCGCCGGAACGTTCGTAGCGGCGTTACCCCACCACGCCTAAAAACAATAAAACAAATATATGAACGCCACCGTTTGATTGTGTAAGAGCCATAGTCGGCCCTCGGTGGCTTTCACTCTATTTTATTCAAAACAGTACATAGAGTTCTTGGAGGCTATACATGGGTATGATTGAAGGCAAAGTAGCTATCTTGACCGGTTCAGGACGAGGAATCGGAGCAGCAACAGCTAAAATGTTCGGTCATGAGGGTGCTTCAGTTGTGGTGAGTGATCTTGATCCAGATCCGGCGGAGGAAACTGCTGCCGCCATTCGCACGGCTGGTGGTAAAGCAGTTGTTGTTGCTGGCGATGTAACCGATCCAGGCTTTCCCGCTCAACTTATTCAAGCAACGCTTGATTCCTTTGGAGGCATCGATATCATCGTCAACAATGCAGGGTATACATGGGACGGGGTGATTCAAAATATGACCGACAAGCAGTGGTATGCGATGCTTGACGTGCATACTACTGCGCCTTTTCGTATCTTGCGCGAGGCATCGCAGTTTATTCGCGAAGCGGCTAAGAAAGAGCAGGCGACCAGCGGTCGCGCCAATCCTCGTAAAGTAGTGAATGTCACTTCTGTGTCAGGTGTGTATGGAAACGCGGGACAGGCGAATTATTCGACTGCAAAGGCAGGAGTAACTGGCCTGACGAAGACGTTGGCAAAGGAGTGGGGTCGCTACAATGTACAGGTCAATTGTGTCTGCTATGGATTTATTGAAACACGCCTCACAGCATCTAAAGAGTCTGCCGAGAAGGTGGTACGTGAGGGAGAAGAAGTCCAACTTGGTGTCCCCGATCAGATGCGCCAGATGGCCCCATTGCTTATCCCATTAGGAAGACCTGGTACGCCAGAAGAAGCAGCCGGACCAGTGTTATTTCTTGCCTCTCCATTGTCAAATTATGTTTCTGGGATTGTGCTAGAGGTGACAGGGGGAAGAGCAATCTAAATCATTGTGAGAAGAAGGCTATTCGCAACATCCTGACATAATAATTATGCGCCATTACCCTCAGAAGCTGGCGAAATCCAGGTAAGAGAGAGGTGAAGCTATGTCCCTGGTCAATCAACAAGTAGGCTCCTATCGTCTAGTGCGTAAGTTACGTTCTAGCCGGGATTATAAGGTCTATCAGGCAGTACATATACGAAGCTCCGAAAAGCGAATTATCCAACTCGCGAAGTTAGATGACGGGCTAAATAAGAAAGAAAGCCGCACACGTCTCAAGCAAAAAGTTAAATCTGTTCGTGCGATGAATTCTCCTTATATTATCCCGATTCTAACATTTGATTTTGCTGAAATAAAAGGTAAAATTTACTGTTATGTAAGAACTACCTGCTTTCAATCTGGTTCGCTCAAAGAATGGTTGCAACTGCGCGACAATACAAAGCCTCTTTCTCAACAAGATGTAGATGACATCATGCGCCAGGCACGCGAAGCTGTAGAAATCTTGCATACGTTAGGAATTGCTCATCTGAACATTGAGCTATCTAGCTTTGTGGTAGAGACGGCTGAGAATCCCAACCAACCCCAGGTGTTGCTTAATGACTTCTTACTGGCTGTTCTAAGCACCGAGAGAGTCCGCAAGAATGAAGTTAGAAGAAAGGAAGCTATAACTGAAGACCAGAATGCACTAAAAGAAATGGAAAAACTTCTCAATCAAAATGTTGATAAAACATATATTGAACCTGCAGAGGGTTTAGAATCACCCCTCCAGATCTTAGAGCGGCGCCTTGTGATCGCAGAGGAAGAAAAGGAAGAGCTTCATCGTAAATTGCGCGAGCTTGAGGAAGAGAAAGAACGCATCAGCAGTGAGTTACAAGAGCAGAGAGAAGAGGAAAAAAGACTCCTGGTACTTGCAGAGGAAGAAAAAGAGCGTACCATTCGAGACCTACAAGTCCAAAGAGAGAGCGATACTAAACTTCTGGCTGAAGCGATCCTGGCAACATCAAGCGCAAGAGGGGCTGACGTTACTCCAATTGCTCCTTCAAGTAGTAATACATCTCGCTGGACAGGAAGATGGTTTTGGGCACTAGGTAGCTTGCTACTGCTGGCATTATTATTAGCAGGGACAATTTGTTTATTGGCAGGATTTCTTTTCTTCGGAAAACCCGCCTGGGCATTTGGCTCGTCTTCCGCTAAGGTGACAATGACGCAGGCAGCTTATGAGTTAACAGACAATTACATTTTCACAGGAGTGACTCATTCAATCTCGCAAGCTAAAACACAATCGATCACAGTGCCAGCAACTAATCCGGTATTGATCCCTGGCAGGAGTGCAACGGGAACATTGACGTTCCACAACACCCAAATTCCGTGTACCGTCGCACGTGTCATTCCCGCTGGAACTGTTTTTACTGATTCGCATGGAATATCAGTGGTGACTGATCACGTCGCTATTCTTGGAGCATCGTGTATCGCTACCGCACCCGCTCATGCAGTGAAAACAGGTCCGACTGGAAATATTGGCGCACATGATATCAAACAAAACTACCAAACGACCATCATTGTGGACAATCCAGCGGCATTCGCAGGAGGACGGTTTGATCAAAGCTATACTACGGTACAACAAAGCGATATTGACCAGGCCGCAAGTAGTTTAGAAGTACGGTTAAAGCAAGAGACACTGAACGTTCTGCATATGCAACTGCAAACAAACGAACAATTCGTCTCTCCTCCAATATGTAAATCGAAGGTAACGTCTGATCACCAGGTAAATGATGCTACTACTAATTTGACTGTAGTACTCACAGAAACCTGTAAGGCTGAACTATATAACTCTCAAGAAATACTAACCCGGTCAGAGCAGATGTTAAACGCGCGCGCTCAGGCACTTTTCGGTCCAAACTATACGCTAACTGGTGATATAAATGCCGAGATTACACATGTAGCTACCGATGTAAAACACGGCACACTTATTACGGTTGTAGCATCTGGTTTATGGACTTACCAATTCAGCAGTGCTCGCGCAGATCAGCTCGCACGACTTATCGCAGGTAAGGGTAAGCAGGATGCACAATCCATTCTATCCGATCAGAAAGGTGTGCAATCAGTGAGCATCACTATCTCGAACAACGATAACACGATGCCGAACGATGCAAGTTCGATAAACATTGCTTATATTACTACTCTTGTTCCAATCGAGGAGGGAACTGCCTCCCCTTAATGAGCATAAAAGTTTGTTGGGGTAGCCCTCGTTTTTAGAAATCAGGGCTCATTTCAATAAGATATCTCATTGTCTCCTCAAACCACTTTTCCCCAAATCTCACACCACCATACAGCAACAAATTCGGTTCACCGGTCGCTGAAATATTTCCATGATTCTGTAGTAGGAAATCTCGTAAGTTTTCTATTGTGATGAAGAGTGTCTCTAATTGCTTGATCTCATCCTCCTCGGGTATCCTTTTATGAACCTCAGCTAATGGGATAATGAGTCGCGTGAGAAAGCATATCTCTGCATGAGGAGTTATTGTGTCGTAAACCACTCCAAGACAAAATTGTTCATGTATATCTGATTGCAGAATGCCGGTTTCTTCGCGTATTTCGCGGCGGATGGCCCCGAATGGGTCGGGTTGTTTCGTAACAGTGCTGTCACGGTCGCGTTCGAAAAA
>DATMNR010000428.1:0-3579 GCA_035568795.1 Ktedonobacteraceae bacterium | reverse complement strand
GATCCCCAATCACGTCTTTTCCTCTGGGATCGCATTCGCTCATTGAATGAACAAGGTGCTACGATCCTGCTCACAACCCATGATATGGAAGAGGCTGATCAACTTTGTCAGCGTATCGCTATCATGGATCATGGAAAAATTCTCGTTCTTGACACTCCCTCTGAACTTAAGAAATTGATACCCGGCGGTACCAGCCTGGCATTACGTGTACGCATACCGGAACTCGCTACTATTGGCAATCAGCAGCAGGACACACACGCCAAAACACAACTGCTCGATGCTCTCCGAGCACTCCCAGGCGTCGTAAAAGTGGAAGAGGTTCCGGTACAAGAAGGAGAGGATGATCAGCAAGACACAACCCTGTTTCGTCTTTACGCCGAAAATGCCGGAGCATTGGTCTTACAGGCAACACAAATTGTTGCAGATGCTGAAATGGAATTACACGATCTGCACCTTGCTCGTCCAAGCTTAGAAGACGTGTTCATCTATTTGACCGGAAGGAATCTTCGCTAATGGCTACTACTACTCCACAAACAACAAGCGCCCCACTACCATCTGGGTATAGTGAAACAAAACGTTCCAGGGGTCGTTTTGGTATTGCACTGACAGCTTTCTTAGCTATCATGCGTCGTGATATAACCGTGACAGGACGTGAATTTATCGCTTTTCTGTTGCAGGTGCTAATACAACCGTTGTTTTTTCTCTTCATATTCGGCAAAGTGCTGCCCAGCATTGGCTTTACAGGACCTGGATTTGCAGCCATATTACTGCCAGGCATTGTAGCATTGACCGTAGTCTTAACTGCCCTGCAAGGTGTCACCCTGCCACTGGTACTCGATCTAGGCTTTGCTCGAGAGATAGATGACCGGCTGCTGGCGCCTTTACCGGTGACCCTGGTTGCGATCGAAAAGGTCATCTTCGCAGCGATGCGCGGATTGGTTGCCGGAGCGATCATTTTCCCGCTGGCTTTCTGGATTCTTGGTAATCAATACCAGGTGCGCACAGATTCGATTGGAACAATCATTGGCATCATGGTACTGACTGCTTTCGCAGGAGCAACATTAGGCCTGACAATAGGCACGCTGGTCAAACCAGAACAAATTGGTTTAATGTTCTCCCTGATCTTCACGCCATTGATCTTTACAGGCTGTACGTATTATCCCTGGGGAGCGCTTGATTCGATTAGATGGTTCCAGATTATTACGCTCTTTAATCCACTCACCTACGCGGCTGAAGGACTGCGTTTCGCTATGGTCCCCAGTTATTACGGTCATGCGCTTTCGACTCTTGCCATGCCGTGGATCATATTGGGATTGAGCGTGACAATCGTTGCGTTCTTGATCTTTGGGATAAGGACGTTCCGCAGGCGAGTGGTTATGTAACCAAAAACGCTCCGTCCATTCACCCAATGCGAATCATCCCAGGCACAATTGTTCGCATTGGGTGAATTTTATGTCACTTCCTTCGTTTGATAGAGTAGAAACGCTCATAAAAGGCTAAAGTAGACGCTCATAAGCAGGATTGTAAACAACTATGATGCTTGACACATTGTATAGCGGAGATTGTCTAAGCTGGCTAAAGTCAATTGATCCCGACTCAATCGACCTCGTCTATCTCGATCCGCCGTTCTTCACGCAAAAGATGCAAAAATCTAAAACACGCGATAACACTCGGGAATATTGCTTTTCTGATACCTGGACAAATATCGAAGAATACAAAATGTTCTTGAGGTTGAGAATTGAGCTGTGCAGAAGGGTGTTGAGAGATACTGGGAGTATTTTTGTCCATTGCGATAGTTCAGCCTCACATCATATACGATTGATCCTCGATGAGATATTTGGGTCTGGGAATTTTCAGAGCGAAATTATCTGGGTTTACAAGCGCTGGAGTAACGCCAAACGCGGTTTGCTTAACGCGCATCAAACTATTTATTTTTATACCAAATCAGACACATTCAAATTTAATGTCATCCATACTGGCTATTCCCCTACCACAAATATTGACCAGATTTTGCAACAACGAGAACGGGATATGCACGGGAAATCTGCATATAAAAAAGATAGTCAGGGAAACGCCGTCTTAGGAAAAGAAAAGTGTGGAGTACCCTTATCTAATGTATGGGAAATACCCTACCTGAATCCTAAAGCAAGTGAGCGGACCGGATATCCAACCCAAAAACCTGTGTTGTTACTTGAGAAGATCATCGAAATAGCAACTGACAAGGGTGACGTTGTGCTTGATCCAATGTGTGGGAGTGGCACTTCGCTCGTCGCAGCAGCGCTGTTAGAACGACATTGGATAGGAATTGACTCAGAGCCTAAAGCTATTGAATTAGCAAAGGCACGGATAGATAAACCTCAGAAGACCGTATCAAGACTTCTGGAAGTAGGTAAAGAGGCCTTTCGTAGGCAAGACACTAAAACCAGAAGCTTACTTGAGACGATGAATGCGCTGGTTGTTGAGAGAAACAATGGCCTGGATGGATTTCTGAAGGTGCATTATCTGGATGCTCCAATTGCCATCAGAATTCAAAAAGAAAATGAGAGTTTAGAAGAAACCAGGAGACAGTTGTTAAAAGCAAGCGCTACCAAAGGATGCATATTAAAAATATTGGTAAGAACACAATCAGCAGAATACCAGGTACAGACTATTCATGATGATCCAGAAGTTAATGATACCAACTTGTTGATTATTGATAGTCACGAGCTTATGATTCAGGAGTGGCTGAGAGAGAAACAAAAGATAGCTGCTATCCTCTAACCTATTCTTTCTAAAAGGTAGAGAGGCACGACGAGCGTTGATCCATCTGCGAGACGCACGCGTGCTGCGCGACTGCGAACACCGGAGGCAAACGTTTGCATATAGATATAAAGATAGACGATTTCGCCGATTGCTCCCTCGTAACTACCACTACAGATTCGCACCTGCGAGCCAACAATTAATGTTGGATCAGGCAGTACTGATCGCCAGCCCTGTTGCGTTTCTTGTACCTGTAGGGAGATAATGAGTTCAGGATAGATCGATTGACGGATAAAGGTCATTCCTGAGAGCAGGGCCATCGATCCCTGGTATTGGTGGAGTAGATTGATAGTGCGAGGAGGCATGGCAACCGTACCAAGACCTTCTGTAAGCAGCAAGGTAAGAGGTGGCAAATTCTCATATGCTAGTTCGATATCCATACTATTAATCAATGCAATCAAATTGGTGCCTAGAAAACCTTCCAGGTCACGACTTGAAATACTGCTGGCAACGATGCCAGCAACGCCCGTACTCATTGCCTGTTGCAGCATAGCAAAATTAAGCGGTCCAGGAACCACGAGAATTTTGGGTGCAGCAATTGGGAGCGAAGGAGAAGCCTCTATAGATGTGTTGGCAGATCCAGTGCTGGAGGGCTGAAATGTGTAGTTTGAATTCCAGAAAGTTAAAATTCCTGCTACCTGATTTCCCACACCGATTGTTCCCTGGATGATCGCAGCCTTGGTTTCAATAATTACGCCACCCCTGTGAGTAATTTCAACGACTCTTCCTCTCATACCTGCCAGAATGATTGCATTCATCTGTTGGACGTGGGAATGAATA
>DATMNR010000427.1:0-3160 GCA_035568795.1 Ktedonobacteraceae bacterium | reverse complement strand
TCGTTGGAGCTTTGCTCGTAGTGACGATTGTACTCTTTGTCCTGGCAGGTTATGAGTGGCGTAAAGCTCAAGCAGCCATTGGCTAAACTGTGCTTTGACGAATACTGATTCCCGCATCGCTGTCTTGGTTCAATGTGTGCGGGCGTATCAAACGCCCCACATCGCTTTATTTGGAGATCTGAGCACGCAACCGATCACAAAGGGCTATGACTTCTTTGGCACCCCCTTTAGGAGCATCAGGCCAATCACCTATCTTCCAGCGCCAGAACTCTTGTGGCGTCCCAGGATAACGGGCGGTGAGAAGCAGGTGCAGATGTGGAACCACCTCGTAGTACGCTTCAGCATAGACTTTCTCCGCACCTGTGCAGGCTTTGAGCGCTTTTGAGAGACGTGCCACGGCAAGCCCAAAGGCCTGGCCTTCTGCTTCGGTCAGCTCCGCGAGGCCTGGAACGTGGCGTTTCGTAATCAGCACGAGATGGCCCAGATAGTTGGGTTCCCCCTCCTGATAATAATGATGTGCGGAGACGATGTCGTCTTCATAGATGATCCCGCCTAAAGCATATTGTAGATCCTCGTACGAGGCACAAAAGGAACATACATCCATGATTTCCCTCTTTCCTTCCTCTCTAGAGATACTCTATCTTCACGAACAAGGCAAGGAACAGCAAGAGAAGTAATGGCTACTTGTTGTTCTGCATTCAGGCATACACGTCTATATCCGCGACATGTATACACAGTAGTATACCCCATTTGGGGCTGCAATATTTGGTGATGGGCACGCATATTTGTCAGAAGTTCATCAATATTGAGCGCGAGATGACAAATGTCACTTCTAACTTGTGATAGTCTTCAGTACCTTTCTTCTCGCCAGACCCGTATACTTAGTACTGCCTGAAACGAGGCTGGAAGAGCCAATGCTGTGTTAATGCATAAAGCTTCTTGTAATTAACTGAATAAATGGAAGTCTGAAAATGGTGTTTAACAGAGAAATGAAAGGTGGTAAACGATGTCTGCACAGTTATCTCGTATCTTGATCGCGCTATGCGGTATTCTAGGAACAGTGCTGCTCGGCCTGTACTTTGGTGTTGGCTTTAGCGTCGGTTTGGCGCAACTCCCTCCCAATACCACAGCAGCCCAGGTAGTGAGCATTGGCAGAGAGTATCGCAACCTGTGGTTCCTGGGTACATGGCTTCAGGCGACCGGTTCGCTTCTTTCAGTCATCTTCTTCCTCGCACTCGTCCAACGAGCTGGTCGGACAGCAAGCATCGCGGGCCTGCTCACTATTGTTGGATCTGCTGTTCTTCTCGCCGTTGTCCTCGTAGAAGGAGTCTTCACCATAGATCTTGCCCAGGCGGCTGTCAGTGGACACCCGACGACCTCCCTCGCGAGCTTCGATATCATGTCGGTGTTTACCTATGTCTACCCAATTGTGCCAGCGCCAGTCATCTTTCTGGCTTTAGGAACCATCCTCCTCGGTTCACATCTCCTTCCAAGAGTGCTTGGCTATCTCGCTTTTGGACTGGGGATCGCGTTTGAAGTTGTAGGATTGATCGGCCTCTTCACAACTTCCCTTCTTACTATTGTCGTTCTGAGTCTTCAGGCGCTTTGGGTGTTGGCAGCAGCCATCACCTTACTGGTGCGCCCTGCGAAAGAGTTCGATCAAAACATACTATCTTAGTAGCCTCTATCGGCCAAATAGTTTATGGCAACTGTCATAACTAGTAATAAGAAGCACCACAATCATGAAGCGCATCATTGTGGTTTACGCATCAGCATGATATCATGCAACAGGTTTCACGGTCAAAGCGAGTTGGAAAAGGTATGAATATCCTGTTGCTCCTGGTGCGCATCGTGGTCTTTGCGCTCGGCGCGTATCTTGTCTTTCGCGCGTGCCTCTCGGCCCTGCGAACCTTCGTGCTGCCGCGTTCAGCACCGGATAGGTTTAACCGCACGACTTTTATTGTAATGCGCCAGCTCTTTGAGTTGCGCAGTAAACGCCAGCAAACCTATCTTGAACGAGATAAGGTGATGGAGTTGTATGCCCCGGTTGCTCTCATTGCCTTGCTGGTGGTATGGTTGTTTTCTATCAACCTGGGGTATATCGCAATGGACTGGGCCATCGATGCGCAGTCCTGGTATGAGGCTTTCAAGATCAGCGGATCGTCCTTGCTCACGCTCGGTTTTGCCCTGGTCGATAACTTCCCGACGACGGTGCTGGCTTTTTCAGAAGCAACAATTGGTCTCATACTGATTGCGTTGCTTATTGCTTACCTGCCTACGATATATGCGGCGTTTTCACGACGCGAGGCTGCTGTCACGATGCTTGAGGTGCGGGCCGGCTCGCCTCCCTCTGCGGTTGAGCTGATCAAACGGTATTCGCGCCTGAATCGCTTAGAGCAGCTTGGCGAGCTGTGGACAGCCTGGGAAGCCTGGTTTGTGGATCTCGAGGAGAGCCATACATCCCTGGCCGCGCTGTCATTCTTCCGTTCGCCGCAGCCCCATCGTTCCTGGGTAATTGCCGCTGGGGCTGTGCTGGATGGCGCTGCCCTTGTACGCTCTACGGTCGATATACCAATTGACTCGCAGGCTGACCTTTGTATTCGTGCCGGGTACCTGGCTTTGCGCTATATTGGAGCTTTCTTTCGCATTTCCTACAACGACGCCCCTTCTCCTGACGATCCGATTAGCGTTTCGCGGGTGGAGTTTGAGGCTGCCCTGGACGAAATGGCCGCCGCGGGCGTGCCTCTCAAGGCTGATCGCGAGCAGGCATGGCGGGATTTCGTTGGCTGGCGTGTCAATTATGATACCGTGCTACTCGCACTCGCCGAGCTTATGATAGCACCACCTGCTCGCTGGTCTTCTGATCGTCGACTTGCCAACGCTCCGCAGGCTATCTTGCGCTGGCGCAAAGGTCAGAAGCTGATTGAGACTCACGAGTGGATTCCACCTTCGAATACATGAAGGTAAGGAGGGTTTTTTTGGGAAACGTAATTATAGGTGCAACCATGTCGCTGGATTGGTTTATGAATGACCGCCATGGCGATGTGAGCCGCCTGTATCAGGATTTTGAAGCGTTACGAAGAACAGAAATGTTACAGGAAGAAATACGGATGACTGGCGCGGTGGTGATGGGCCGGCATGCCTATGACATGGCAGAGGG
>DATMNR010000426.1:0-3754 GCA_035568795.1 Ktedonobacteraceae bacterium | reverse complement strand
TAGAATTTATAGAGCGATGAGCCAACCGATCGAGGAAGAGCGGCTTAGGAATGATCTTAAGGCCAGCAGTACACATTCCCATCGATATCCTGGTTCAGGAAGAAAGCACTGAAGCATGAGGTTAGTAGAGCAGCATATCATCGAGAAAGGCGACCCCCGGTTCAAACAGCTTGATCAGGCCGCCTTTGCCTCTAAGAATCTCTACAACGCGGCCAACTATCTGGTGCGTCAATCGTTCATTTTTCAAAATGTCTACCTAGACAATGTGAAGGTCTTTCGGCAGATCAAATCACAAGAGGCGTACGTCTCCCTTCCTCGCAAAGTCAGCAATCAAGTGCTCATCCAACTAGACAAAGCCTGGAAAGCCTTCTTTGAAGCGATGAAGGAGTGGCGAACGCATCCCGAAAAGTTTACTGGCCGTCCCAAGTTACCCGGGTACAAGAACAAAACTGCTGGACGAAATCTCCTGGTCTATGAGAAAGGGGCGATCTGGAAGCGGGAACTCGCTCGCGGGATCATTGCCGTGAGTGGGCTTGGGGAATTGGTTAAGACCAAGCAGACCTGGCAAAGCGTTGGTCAGGTGCGTATCGTTCCAAGAGGCGATCACTACGTCATTGAGGTGATTTACCAGTGTGAGGCCCGGTCCGCTGCGGTTGACCCCGCTCTGTTTGTTGCCCTGGACGTGGGTGTCAATGTTCTGGCTGCACTCACCTCTAACAAGGCGGGCTTCATCCCACGCCTCTTGAACGGGCGTCCCTTGAAATCGATCAACCAACTCTACAACAAACGCCGCGCCCAGTGGCAGAAAAAACTCGCCACAGGCAAGCACTTCACCTCCCACCATCTAGATCGCCTCACGACGAAGCGTAACCGCCGCGTGCAGCACTATTTACACACGGCAAGCCGTCGTATTATCGATCTGTTGGTCGCAGAGGGGATCGGCACCCTCATCATTGGCAAGAACACTTTCTGGAAGCAAGAGGTGGAGATGGGGCGGAAAAACAATCAGGAGTTTGTCCAGATCCCGCATGCTCGCTTCATTGAGATCCTCGCCTATAAAGCTCACCTGGTGGGAATAGGGGTCGTCATCACAGAGGAAAGCCACACAAGCCAGGCAAGTTTCCTGGATCGTGACGAACTTCCTGTCTACGATCCTGAGCGAACAGACAAACCTCACTTCAGTGGCAGACGCGATCGACGGCTTTATCTGGCAAGCCAGGAACGCTTGCTTCATGCTGATGTGAACGGTTCCTACAATATCGCTCGCAAAGTATTCCCGACAGCCTTTGATGGCCTAGGGGTAGCGGCCCCAGCAGTTCGGCCAAGACGGCTTGCCGTCTGAATGAAAGCCTCTGTCATCTTTTGTCAGAGGTTTTTGATACTGTATGGTACCATACCTGAATGGTTTTGGGCAAATGCGTGGGACTCGAATTCACTTCCCCCATTAGTACTAACTTAAAGGCTACTGATTTCAGCGATTATTGCAAATATGCTACCATGATAAACAATAAATCACGCAAACGCTGTAATCATTAACGATCTACATTCATCATGTTACTGATAGCGTTGATTGTCCGTTCCACTACACAGAAGGATGAAAAGCCTTTCCGCACCCGCAGGGGTATCAATTTGATATCAGCGCGGCCTGGAGATGTGCACTATCGCTTGATGGAACGGACAAGTCGATAGCTGGAGTCATTGAAGGGACGTAACGCATGGCCAGGGCGGAAACCAAGGAAAATTCTTGGTCCTTTGACCAGATTTACGACGAATATAAAACGCCAATTTATAATTATGTTTATCATCTGGTAGGCGACCGAGAGCAGGCAGACGATCTAACACAGGATACTTTTTTGAAAGCGTTTCGTGCGCTGCCAAAAATGGATGCGAACTTAAAGTTATCAGCCTGGTTATATCGCATTGCTACGAATACCGCGTATGATGCGCTACGTCGTCGCAAATTAATCGCCTGGCTTCCCTGGCAAGACCTCGACCATGAGCCAGCGGATGTTGAGAGCGCTGACCCTCAAGAAATTTATGGTACAACGGAACTTGTACGTGCAGCTCTTCGTAGAATGCCCCAGCAGTACCGGGCAGCATTATTATTGTATACTCAAGAAGGTTTCTCTTACAGCGAGATTGCCCAGGCTTTGAATATAGCCGAGAGCGGCGTCAAAATGTATCTGTCGCGTGCGCGTCAATCCTTTAGAGAACATTATAGGGCCTTAGAACAAGGAGGAGGCACAAAATGAACTGCGAGCGAGTCGAGGAATTGCTTAGTGCTTACCTTGACAATGCACTCGCACTAGAAGAATGGCGAGAGGTTAGTCTTCACTTACAGACGTGTGCCAAATGTAGTGCTATGCTCGCCGAGTTCAGTCGTAACGATGCTTTAATCGCACGACTTCCTCGTGTTAGCCCTGATCCGGCCCTGCGCAATCGTATTTTTTCTTCACCTGAATTTTTTGAACTAACTGGTACATTTGATAGCAGTAGCGAAACTTATAATAGACGGACGGTACCTAAGCTTCCTGCGAGCCATTCACGACGTGACACACCAGGTCGTCCTCAGCTAGTTGCTATTCCAGGTGGACGTAGCACTACTCCAACCCCATCAGTACAATCCTCACCTTCTCGTCAAAGCCGGAATTCAAGAGCTTTGCGTACATTGTTTGTAGTTCTTGCAGCCACAATAATCCTGGCTATTGGTATAGGAAGTTTCGTTGGTTTTAATTCCTGGCGGGGTCAATCGCAGGCAACAAACAACGGAGCTATTACCCCACCTACTAATCTTCTCAGAAGCGGACCTCTTTCAGCAGGAGTACGTTTTGTCTTTCTACGCGATGGCACTCTTTGGAGCATAGTGACGAGTAGTAGCAATAAACAGGCAGATCGTCTTACACCAGGCAATGTGACGGTAGCAACAAATTGGGTGGTGAGTCCCGCACAGGCAGGACGATTGGCTGGTGACATGCTTGCCTACATTGATCTGCAGAAGGCTTTTGTGCATATTATTCGCAGTGATGGCCAGCAAGATACCATTATCAAGCAACCTTTGCTAAATGCAAATATTCAACCTGCCTCTGTTTGGGATACTGACAGCGGAACAACGATCTTAAATAGCCTCGCATGGTCAAACGATGGGAGTATGCTTGCATTTGTAGCTGATCCTACCGGCTCTGGTCAGACGCGATTGTATATCTACTCTATTGAAACAGGAATTGTACAAATGGTCCCTCTTCCTGCTAAAGGAAGTATTTCTCATCCAATCTGGTCCCCTGATGGTATACGAGTAGCTTTTGAGTTAGCCAACAATGGATTAGTAAGCATTTTTGATTATAATACTCAGAACCATGGCCTATTGACTATTACCAATGGCTTAGATTCTCAAGCAGGAGATACAATACTTTCCCTTAACTGGTCACCGAGCCTGGATGAACCCGCAATTACCTGGAGCGTGGGAGTGATTGGCCATGTTCACAGTTTATGGGTACACCATGTAGGTGTCGGTGGAGCAATTCAACCATGGCGACTTTTGGCAGGCGACTACGTTCAAGCACTCTACAGTTCTGATGGTAATAATGGAGTAGGAAGCTGGCTGGTTGTGACTTCAGTTCTAGGGCAAGCTGGTGATCTTTGGCGTATCGATGTTGTGCCAGGTTCGGGTTTTGTACGTCTGACTTCTAGTAAGCAAGTCAGCTTTGTGCAATGGTCAATAGATGGTATGCACGTTGACTACCTGGCTGCACTTTCA
>DATMNR010000425.1:0-4523 GCA_035568795.1 Ktedonobacteraceae bacterium | reverse complement strand
TATTGCCGCTATCCAGGGTATCGCATATGATGGCGTCACCGGACATCAAAGTTTTGATTCAAATGGTGATACCCAACTGAAGATCATCTCGATCTATAAGATGGGTCTGAACGCATCGAGTACGCCGGACTGGCTTTATGAAGCGGCGGTGAATGTAGCGTAATACTCGCAGGTTACGTTGTAGTAGGGCGCATCATGGTTAGATAGTGATTTGACCTGGCTAACCATGATGAAGCAAAGCAAGGGGAGTAGTCGGCAGAGTCTCTATCTCTATGGCTGCTCCCCCACTTGCTTTCTAATCTCTTGTGTTGTATAAATTTCATAATACTTCCTTGCATTCAGATGAGTGCGTAGCACTAGCTGCGAAAGCAGCGTTTCTGAATGTATTTGGATATACATTTCGCAGAAAGGTGGTGATATCAGTGACACTATTTTTTCAAGTCCTGGTCGTTGGTCTAACTACTGGTGCGATTTATGCACTGATTGCGCTTGGGTACACAATGGTGTATGGCATTATTGAATTGATTAATTTTGCCCATGGCGACATCTTCATGATAGGCACTTTTATCTGCATTTCTTTTTTCGGCTTGTTTGGCATTACTAACTCTTCGGCCGCTCCTACAGGTCTAACGCTGGTGAGTGTGCTAGTTATTACTTTGCTTGGTTCGATGGTGCTGTGCGCAGTGCTAGGCATAGTTATTGAACGTGTCGCATACCGTCCACTAAGGAATGCTCCCCGCCTTGCTCCGTTGATTTCAGCCATCGGTGTCTCGTTGATTCTAGAGGATGTCGGAAAACTTTGGAAAGGTATCACCATAGTCCCGTTCCCACAAATTTTTCCACAGAAATTCTACTATATAGGATCTGTGAGTTTCAGCAGTGTAGATATCCTGGTAATTGTGGTTGCGGCCATAATGATGGTTGCTCTGCAATGGATGGTTACCCGCACACGTACAGGTCGCGCAATGCGCGCTGTCGCGCAAGACCGCGAGGCGGCGGCGCTCATGGGTGTAAACGTGAACCGCATTATTTCGATCACGTTTTTTATTGGCGCTGCGCTTGCCGGAGCGGCTGCACTGATCTGGGGTTTAAAGTACGGAAATACCAATTTCACACTTGGTTTTACACTTGGACTGTTTGCTTTTACCGCGGCGGTGCTTGGAGGAATAGGCAACATTGTTGGCGCAATGCTTGGAGGCGTTTTGATAGGTGTGATCGAGGCGCTAGCTTCCCTTATTTGCGATACTACTCAGCCAGGATGCCCTATTGGCCTACCACACGGTGGCTCCGCATGGCATGAAGCGTTTATTTTTGTAATTCTTATCTTGATATTGGTATTCCGACCTTCTGGCCTGCTAGGTCAACAAACACCTGAGAAGGTCTGATGGACACCTGTAAGCTCTGGGTGTTGTAAATGTGTACTAAAAGAAGCGAGGTGATGCGAACGTGGCAATAGCTAATACGCTTGTTCCGAAGCGCGATACTCGCGCGTTACTCATCAAATGGATCATCGGGCTGCTTGTTCCTGTAGCCGTTTTTACTTTCATCTGGGTTGGTGAAGCGATCATCAATGATACTCTGCTTACCATATTTGGGCTAGGGGGTATCGCCGATATTGCGATATTCATTCAGATAACTCTTTTTATCATCGTTTTCTATGCTACAGTGATTGCGCTTGCGGGCTATCTTGTCGCTGCTGATAGCGGTCAACGAGGTATGATTGAGCTATGGATCGATATCATTTTCTTTGTGTTGTTACCGCTCTTTTTAGTGATCAGCCAGGGTCTGATTATTGGCCTTGCTTTAAGCGCAGTTCTCTTGCTGATTTACATTTTTATTCGTCAGCGAGTGTATAGGGCGCTGCACATTACACCGCCTGCTCCGTTGCAAAATCTTAAGGCGCTTGATACTGAGCAACAACTAGAGTTAAAGAACCGCGCGATCGTGGGGAGCTTCTGGTTTAGTGTTGCGTTAGCAATTGTCTGGCTGATTGTCGATCTCATTTTTTACTTTAGTGGTCAGTTGCCAACAACACTGCTGATCTGGGTGGTTATACGAACGCTCTTGCTGCCTGTTGTTGGCTATTTTCTCGGACGGCTCGCTGGAACGATTGCTTTGCGTAGAACCATTACAGCTAAGAGCAATGGCAATGGCGAAAATGCTACTGATGGAAGTGGAAAGCGTGTAGGACGACGCCAACTTGAGAAACTATCAACTACTCGCGTTCGTGAAGAAGCAAGGGACCTGGTTCCTAACGACTTACCTCAGCGAAGTTCCGGCGCGACGCGTTTCTATCTTATTCTACTTGTTGCCTTCGTCCTATTTTATCCAGTGCTCGATCAATACTTGTTTGGATTTGGTACGAATGGCCGATTAGCCAGTTACGGCGATGCAGGTTACTATGTGATCCTGGCACTGGGTCTGAACATAGTGGTGGGTTTCGCGGGACTACTTGATCTGGGGTATGTAGCTTTCTTTGCCATTGGGGCATATACTTGGGGAATCATCGGGTCAACGCAGTTAACCAATGTATTAAATATTGCCCCATGGGACCCGCATCTGTTGTCGGCACTCTTCTGGCCAATGGTAATTGTGGCCGCACTGGTAGCAGCGCTATTTGGCGTGCTGCTTGGGATACCAACGCTGCGACTGCGTGGGGATTACCTGGCGATTGTGACCCTTGGCTTTGGTGAGATTGTGCCAATCGTCTTTCTGGAACTGGATAAGTATACCAATGGCACCAATGGCATAGTTGGCGTCCATTCGCCATCTTTTTTCGGCGTCGACTGGTCTGTCGTTACCCCGACTCCGTATTACTATTTGATCCTGGCGCTGATCGCTTTTACAATCTTTGTGAATGTACGCCTGCGTGACTCGCGTTTAGGCCGTGCCTGGATTGCTATCCGTGAAGATGAAATTGCTGCAGCCTCTTCCGGAGTCAACCTGGTTTCGACCAAACTATTTGCATTTGCTACAGGCGCATTTTTCTCTGGTATCGCGGGAGCATTTCATACTGCAAAGCTTGGTCTAGTTTCTCCTGATAGCTTTAGTTTTACGGATTCCATAATCTTTCTCGCAATGGTGGTCATTGGTGGAATAGGCAGTATCCCGGGAGTGATCGTTGGTGCGATACTTGTCTACGCTCTCAACGTGTTTCTTCCGCAACAACTCGCTGCGAGTGCCACCGACCCAACCAGTGTTTTTTACAGCATACAAAATGGCATAGTCCATTTCATCCCCAGCTTCACGTTCGGAAATATTCGAAACCTGATCTTCGGTATCCTACTGGTCACGATCATGATCTTCCGACCTGAAGGGCTGATACCCAGCGCGCGCAGAAGGCGCGAGTTGCATCACACAGAAGATGAGGGAGCGGAGGTAGGTGCGTTGGATGTGGTGCCTGGTGCGCCTGGTTTTGAATCGGAGGTGCGTGTTGAGTAGAAGCGAGAAAGGAGCATGCAATGGCGGTTGAACAAACCAATGAGCCTATGCTGAAGCTATCCAAGGTTTCCAAACATTTTGGTGGCCTTGCGGCGGTGCAAGATCTCGATCTTGAGGTCATGCCGAAAGAGATTATAAGCGTCATAGGACCAAATGGCGCTGGCAAGACAACTGTCTTTAATCTTATTACCGGTATTTATCGACCATCTTCGGGCGAAATACTTCTTGCCGGCCAATCGTTATCAGGCCTGAGTCCTGATAGGGTTCTCAAGCGCGGTATTTCCCGTACATTTCAGAACATTCGACTTTTCAATAATATGACGGTGCTAGAGAATGTGCTTGTGGGGCAACATACGCAACTCAAGGCTGGCATCCTGGGTTCAACCTTCCGCCCCCCAAGAGTTGTACACGAAGAAGCTGAAGCGCGTAAACGTGCTGTTGAGCTTTTGAGTTTCTTTGGCTCTGAGCTGGTCGATAGGCAGGAAGAATATGTAATTAACCTCTCATATGCGTATCGGAGGCGCGTCGAAATTGCACGGGCATTGGGTTCGAATCCCAAGTTACTTTTGCTGGATGAGCCCACTGCAGGAATGAACGAGGCAGAAACACTGGATGCAGTGAAGTATGTTCGGCGCTTGCGCGACGAGTTACATGTGACCATTTTGTTAATCGAGCATAAGCTGGCAGTGACAATGGGTATGTCTGATCGAATCTATGTACTCGACTATGGACGGAAAATTGCAGAAGGTCTGCCCGAGGAAGTGCGCCGCGATGAAAAAGTTATCGCTGCCTACCTTGGTACACCGACAAAGAGAGGGCAAGAGCAAGAAAGTGTTGAGTAATGCTTTTAAGAGTATTTTCCTCGGTAATACTATGGCAAAAGCCGGAGGCTTGCTACACAGGAGGTTAAACGTGTAATGACAAGTGCAGATATTTCTCCCTCTACCTCTGGTGATGATGTAGCAAAGGCAACAAATACCACAATGCTACAACTTACCGACGTCGATACCTATTATGGGCCAAGTCAGGTTCTTCGCAAAGTTTCGCTTGAAGTAGATAAGGGCGAGATTGTGTGCCTGCTT
>DATMNR010000424.1:0-3153 GCA_035568795.1 Ktedonobacteraceae bacterium | reverse complement strand
CAAAAAGTTGCAACGCTTGAGTTCTTAAAACCCTCAGAACGCTTGCGCCTGATTGACCATTACATCAACTATTGTCAGGTTCATGTCATGCATATAACAGCAGAAGCAGATGATCTGGTGCAACGGTCTCTCGAATGGGGTCCAGACTGGGGTCCTGCCCGATTAAAAGCTGTTCTGAATGTCATGCAGCATATGGTTGACCAATGGCAACTAGAACTTGATTGGGCTATAACGTTACGCGAAAGAGAACTGGCGCGCGTCGAATCGAGTGATTCCGCAATTCATGAAGATCGTAGACAATCATTCAGGCAAACTGAAGACAACTATATTCCTGAAGGAGATTAAGTAGTGCAAAAAGAAACATCGGTGACGGCAACATTTAAGGATACGTCTCAACCCGTGCTCATGATTCGTGGCAAACCAGTGAACCCCTGGTTGGTTTTGATTTCACTCGTTTTTGGATTCTTTATGTCTTTGCTGGATATAACCATCGTTAATATCGCCATTCCAAGTATTCAAACTAGCTTGAATACAAACTTGACTACTGTTACCTGGGTATTAAATGCCTACAGTCTCGTGTTTGCGATTTTACTGGTTACAATGGGCCGCTTCGCAGATCAGTACGGTCGCAAGCGTCTATTTATGATTGGAATGGTCATATTTAGCGTAGGATCTCTGCTATGTGCGCTTTCTCCCACAATGGCTTCGCTTACAGGTTGGCCAGCCATAAACTGGCTGATCGGCTTCAGAGCTTTCCAGGCGATTGGTGCTGCTGCATTGAACCCTGTGAGCCTGGCAATTATCATAGCAGTCTTTCCGCGAGAGCGACGTGGAGCAGCCATTGGCGTATGGGGAGCCTTGTCGGGTTTGGCTGCGGCGGCTGGCCCTGTCCTTGGCGGCTTCCTGGTGCAGAACTTTGACTGGCGCTGGATTTTCTTCGTCAATCTCCCATTCTGTATCGTCGGTCTGATCATGGTGGGCATGTTTGTACCAGAGACGCGCGAACCGGGCACAAGCAAGAAATTAGACCCATTGGGTCTGCTAACCTTGAGCACTGCAATATTCTGTCTGGTTTTGGCGATCATCCAGGGGAATGACTGGGGCTGGACTTCGACTCCTATACTCTCTCTCTTTGCCGCCGCGATTGTAGCAATGATACTTTTCTTCATTGTTGAAACCAGGGTGTTAGAGCCAATTGTTGATTTCAGTCTGTTCAGAATTCGCAGTTTCAGCGCTTCTAGTGTGTCAATCTTTCTGTTTGGTATAGCAATTCAAGGCGCTTTTCTGCTACTAGTACTCTACTTTATTGATGCCCAGGGATATACGCAGTTGGATGCAGCGTATGCAATCATACCGATACCATTGGCCTCGTTTGTCGTTTCGGTTTTTTCTGGAGCTTTTAGTCAGAGGATTAGTCCTCGCGTCTCGGGCATAGCTGGTATGGCGCTACTTGCTATAGGTTTCTTCGCACTCGCTACGCTCAATGCTAACTCAACGTGGCTGGACACTACCTGGCGTGGCATTATCATCGGCGCTGGGATGGGATTATGTTTCCAGAGCTTCCCCAATATGGCGCTTTCTGAAATACCACGCGCAAAATTGGGAGTTGGTAGTGGAGTGTTCAATACCTTCCGCCAGATTGGTTTTGTGTTGGGTGTGGCTATATTGATTAGCCTGTTTGTAGGTCAGATCCAGACTAATGTCCAGAAGGCTACGACAAATTCCATTCAAATTGTGCAGAATAACACTTCTATCCCAGCCCAATTCCATCAACCCATCATTAAGGGTCTGCAGAGTGCTGGAAGTAATGCGAATTCTAGCCAGATTAAGCCGCAGTCGGTCGACCTGACTCAATTTGCACAGTTTGCTCCCCCGCAATTTCGAGAGCAGGCCAGGGCGAGTCTCAAGATACTCGGTGATCAAATTGCTGCCGAATTCAAGGATGCGGTGATCAGCGCTTTTACTGCTACCTGGATTGCTGCTGGTTTGTTTGCCTTGTTGGGGCTTATAGGAGCTTTCTTTACCAGGATGCCAGGCAATAAGGAGGCTACTAGAGCGCAGGATGGTGAACCTTTAGAGGAAATGGAAGTTCCTGCTGTTTTGTAAATCGTTGTGAAAGAAAGGAATTTTTGAACATGTATGACTACTGGCAATCATCCTTGCCAGTAGTCATTTCGGTATCGTACGAACTATTTACCAGTATGCACGTGCTGGAAATGCCCGGCAATATGTGCGTCTAGAAGACGATTCAGTGCAAATTGCTGCTTACAAAACTGTGCAGCCCAGTTTAAAGATAACAGGAAAAAGTTGGTAGGGAGGCTTGACTTTGTACTTTTTTCGCGCTAAACTTTGAGTAAGTACATACTCAATGAGAAGAGAGAGAAAGATGACAGAGAATAGTTCAATGCGAGTTACAACATCGCGTCAAAAGCAGGCCCTGATCCGGCGAGAACAAATCATCGAAGCAGCAATCACACTTTTCGCTCAACAAGGATTTGACGGCACTTCGACCAGGCAAATAGCTGGCTCAATTGGCATTACTGAAGGACTGATCTTTCACTACTTTCCTACAAAGGCCGACCTCCTCAATGCGGTGCTGGAGACACGACATGGGTTTATTGGGGAGTTGCGCCAGTTCTTGGATCAGGCAGAACAGCACCCTGTAGGTGAAGTGTTGCCAGAGATAGCTGAAAGGTGGTTACAGCTCTTGCGGAATGAGGCTGCCATCACCTCTGTTCTTCTTGGTACCGCTCAGACCAACACCCAGGTGCATTTAGCGCTTCAAGGAATTATCCAGGAGGGCATAGAACGTCTTTCAAACTACCTGCGTTCGCGCATACAGATTGGAGAACTACGAACAGACCTCCCTGTTGAAACGAGTGCTTACATGTTCTTTGCATCGCTCATGTTCTTTTTCTTGACACATCGAACACTCTCGGATAGCGCATGGGAGCGACAGGCGTCTGCGTTCAGCCGTGAACTCTACCATGTATGGCTTTATGGAGCAACTGCCTCATAACATCTTTTCTTTGTTACATTTAGTAAGCATGAACGCACTCAAACTTTGTACCGAATAAATGCTCTCGAAAGGGATACTGGAAAGGAGAAAAGCACATGAGTAAAGACGTCACCAGATTAACGGCAGCATCAGAA
>DATMNR010000423.1:0-3084 GCA_035568795.1 Ktedonobacteraceae bacterium | reverse complement strand
CATGACGGCGTCCACCTTTGCCTGGCGTTTCTATCGCGGCACGTCGGCATTCGGTTATAGCTGGAAATAACGCGGCGTACTGTTGTGACTGACACTCCCGTATCTCTGGCGATTTCTTCGGCTTTGCGCGGAGCAATCAAGGCATGATAAACGATTGCCCAGCGTTCTCGAACCCAAGAACGTGGATCCAGTTTCATGCGGCGTTTGACCTCTTCTACTTGATAATGAGCTGCAGCTCGCGTGACTCTCGTTCCCACAACAGGTCTTTGTCCCCTCTTTCATCGTTTCCCATTATTATATCCCACATTGCGCAGTGAGGGAGACAGAAATGGGCCTTTTTGTTAAAGTGTGGCCCAATGCCAAGGAAGGGGGACAGGAAGATCAACGAGAGCGAGCAAGGGATCTACGAAAGTGAGAGATTGGACCATCTGGGTATCGTGGCGGGAGTGTGCCAGGAGATTGGGCTAGCACAGTATCTGGATGGTCAGGAGCCGGATACGCACCGGCAAGTCAGTGTTGGGACAGCGACGGTGGCCATGATCCTCAATGGGCTCGGCGAAAGCCTCCGACGGTTGTACTTAGTGCCGCAGTACTTTGAACACAAGCCGCTTGAGCACGTGCTTGGCGCGAAGATCAAGGCGGAAGATCTCAACGATGATTGCCTGGGACGCACGCTCGATTGGCTCTATGATCATGATGTGACACGGCTGTTTGCAGGGATTGCTCGCACAGCACAAGAAAAGCTGAGTATCACCCCGCGGCTCGTGCATGTCGATACGAGCTCGTTTGCGGTGAGTGGAGCCTATGAGGCGCAGCCAGAGGCCGAAGTGGCGATCAGCATCACGTATGGCTATTCCCGAGACCATCGCGCTGACCGGCACCGCAATGGATGATGGCATTGGCGACCTCTCAAGGGTCTGATCTGCCTCTCTTCTTGCGCCCATTGGATGGCAACAGTTCAGATCAGGTCAGCCTGCTGGCGGCAGTCGAGGCACTCCAGGAGCAGTTGCGTGCGCCAGATGAAGAGGAGAGCAGTATCTACGTTGCCGACAGCGGCCTCTACAGCCAAGCCAACATGACGCGGCTAAACGCGGCTAAGCTGCGGTGGGTCAGCCGCGTGCCCGAAACCTCGGTCATGGCACGCGAGGAACTGGCAAAAGCGCTGCAAACGCAGACGTCGTGGCAAGAGTCGGCAGACGGGCAGTTGCGCTGGTACCGCTGCCAGGTCGAGTTGCCACAAGGGCAGGAGCGATGGGTCATCGTGAGTAGCAAGGCCAGTGAACAGCGAGTGCACACGACCTTGCTACGACAGGTGGAGCGTGAGCAGCAGGGGTGGGAGAAACGGCTTTGGCATCTGCAAGCCAAGCGTTTTGCCTGTGAAGCTGATGCTCGCGCTACCCTGGAACAGAGCCTGAAGAATTTGCCCATCTGGTTTGAGGTCCAGCGGACCTATCTGGCTCATGATCCCTTTGAGAGCAAAGGTCGTCCAGCCAAGGAGGCCGTTCCCACACAGCGAGGGCCTTGCCAGGCGACGCTTTCACTCAACCAGGAACGCATCGTCGAGGAAGAGCAACGTCGCGCCTGTTTCATTGTCGGAACCACCATCTTGGAAGCAAGCCAGCTTTCTGATGAGGAACTCATCAACAATTACAAGCAGCAAGGCAGTGTCGAACGGGGCTTTCGCTTTCTCAAAGACCCCTTGTTTCTGGCTTCCTCCGTCTTTGTCAAAAAGCCCGAGCGAGTTGTGGCCTTGGGCTTCCTCATGGTGCTGTGTTTACTGGTCTATCGCTTCGCTGAGTATCGCCTGCGGACTCGGCTCGCTGAAACCGAGCAGACCCTCCCCAATCAAGTCAACAAGCCAACGGCTACTCCGACGATGCGGTGGATCTTCCAATGTCTTGAGGGCATCGATCTCCTGCGCATTTCGACCGCTGCTGGGATCATCTCGCTTGTTCTTCACCTTCAGCCTTTTCATGAACGGGTTTTGATGCTGCTAGGTCCTCCCTATCTGAAATTCTACAAACTCTCTCCTTGAACTGCGCAATGTGGGCTACAAAACATCTATATTCCGTTTCTATAATATAGGCACATTGCTTATTGGCAACCTCGTATGGTAGACTCTACTATGTACTATTAACAGTTGCAGATTTCGGAATATTCAGTGTGGGATACAACTCATGTATAAAATCCACAAAATATCAAAGGAAAAGCGTAAATCTACAACCGTTAGGTGATTATCCTCATTCCTCAACGCTTACCTCGTCAATGACGAAAAATATTTGACAATGAGGTGAGTGGGTCGTTCTCTCGTTTCTTATCGTTGGTATTATCTACCGCAAGGAGGCGTTATTACATGGCCCAAAGTGATTTATCCCAACAGCAGCAGGATGAAGCATTACTCCAAAAGTTTGGATACAAGCAAGAATTAAGACGTTCGCTTGGGTTCATTTCCAACTTTGCAGTAGCTTTCTCCTACATCTCAGTCTCCACCGGCACGTTCTCGCTCTTTTATCTCGGTATTCTGGCAGGTGGTCCTGCGTTCTTCTGGACATGGTTCATCGTCGCAATCGGGCAGTTCATTGTAGCGCTCAACTTCGCTGAACTCGCATCACACTTCCCGATCGCAGGTTCAATCTATCAATGGAGTAAGCGCCTGTCTGGCTTTACCCTGGGCTGGTTTACAGGTTGGATTTACTTCTTTGCCGGGGTTCTTACCATCACGGCTGTGGCATTTACAGTTCCTATTCCTTTACTTGCCATTTTCCCTGGCATCCCAGCGACAATCCTTGGATTGAACAATGCCGTCTTCATCGCCTTGCTCTCGATTCTAATCGGCACGATCATTAATGTTTTAGGGGTAAGATTAGTGTCGATTGTCAACAATATTGGTGTTGCAGCCGAGATTCTTGGTATGTTTGTTTTCGCGCTTGTACTGTTGATCTTCTTTAATCATCAGTCGCTTGGTTTCCTCTTCACCGGTCCTACTCCCAAAGTTTCTCAGGAAGCACTTGGTGGCCTATGGACACCACCGTTTACAATTTACTTTGGCGCTTTTGCAGCAGCAATGTTCATGTCATTGTTCGT
>DATMNR010000422.1:0-13169 GCA_035568795.1 Ktedonobacteraceae bacterium | reverse complement strand
GGGATGCCATTTTCATGTGCGATATCCGCTACGGCCTGAATATCCAGGGTATCGAGGCGCGGGTTACCTACTGTCTCGGCGAAAATCGCTTTGGTGCGTGCATTAATAGCAGGGCGGAAATTCTCAGGGTCGCGGCTGTCGACAAATCGAACAGTGATGCCTAGCTTGGGGAGCGTATAGTGGAACAGGTTATAAGTGCCACCATACAAACTGGCCGAGCTAATGATTTCGTCACCTGCCCCGGCGATGTTGAGAATAGCCAATGTTTCAGCAGACTGGCCGGAAGCTGTCGCCAACGCCCCAACGCCTCCTTCGAGAGCCGCTATACGGCGTTCGAATGCATCCTGGGTAGGATTCATGATACGCGTGTATATGTTTCCAAACTGCCTAAGCCCGAAGAGGTCCGCTGCATGTTCAGGACTATCAAAGACATACGAGGTTGTCTGATAGATAGGCACCGCGCGAGCGTTAGTCGCGCTGTCCGCTGTTTCCTGGCCAGCATGCAAGGATAACGTTTCGAAGCCATACGTACGATTACTGTTGAGTGCCATAGATGTGTTTACTCCTTAATCAAATTTAGTGTACTAGTCATCTGCTTCCATTCCTTTAGAAAGGCATCATGACCATGCGGAGAATCAAGCTCCGCATAGATTGCATCACTGCCTGCAGCTCGCGCCTGGTCAGCTAACCAGCGCACGCGCGCAGCAGGAAAAAGAAAATCCGAACGAATCCCAATGAAGAGGGCTTTACTGCGTAAGCGGCTCAGCGCATCTTCGATTGAGGGATACTCCTCGCTAACGTCATACAAATCCATTGCCCGGCTGATATAGAGATAGCTATTCGCATCAAAACGCTTGACCAGAGACTCGCCCTGATAATAGAGATAACTCTCTACATCAAAACACTTACTCAGGTCGGTGAAGCCACTGGGAGCAGTCACGTTTTGCTTGCGGGCAGGTTGACGAGCAAAACGTGACTCCATTCCTTCCTCACTCTGATAGGTAATCATTGCGAGCATACGCGCGATAGATAACCCGGCATTTGGGCCTTGTCCAGGCAAGTAATCACCGCCTTGCCAGCGCGGATCAGCCAGAATGGCCTGTCGTCCAACCTCGCTGAATGCGATTGCTTGTGCGGTAAGCGCTGCTGTTGCTGCGACTACGATCACGTTTTCAACCAGTTCAGGATGGGCAACGGCCCATTCCAACGCCTGTTGTCCACCAATTGAACCACCGGCGACCATATGGAGCCGGCTCACTCCAAGGTACTCGATCAATCTTCGCTGGGTTTCCACCATATCTCGTATGGTAATGACAGGAAAACGCATTCCATACGGTTGCCCGGTGTTGGGATCAATTGACGAAGGGCCAGTGCTGCCATAGCAGCTTCCCAGGACATTCGAGCAGATGACGAAGTAGCGCGAGGTATCGAAGAATCTGCCCGGCCCGATGAGCGGGTTCCACCATGCTACTTTTGTATCATCAGGGCTTTCGGCGTCATGCGCATGCGAACTGCCGGTGAGCGCATGAGTAATCAGAACAGCGTTATTGCCCGCAGCATTGAGTTTGCCCCATGTTTCATATGCCACTGTGATAGGGCCAAATTGCTCACCGCGTTGCAATGGTAACGCATCAAAAGTGTACTGACACACTCGGTTTGAAAGGTTGGTACGCGTACCGGTCACGTCTTCGTGGTCCAACTGTGTCACCATTGCCACTCCTTTCTGTTGCCCTTTCTGATGTACCTGGTTTGAAAGGTTAGTACGCATACTGGTTACATCTTCGTGGTCCAACTGTGTCACCATTGCCACTCCTTTCTGTTGCCCTTTCTGATTTGGAAATTAAAACAAAAACCCCTCACCCTAACAGGGGCGAGGGGTAAACGATCTTCGCGGTACCACCCTGGTTCATTGGTGCTTCACAACACCAACCTTTATGAGTGCCTGGGAAACGTAAGTATCTCCTGGCACTCTAGCATATAACGAGGCTAACCGGCACAGTTTATAAACCTATCAAAGAGGTGTTCAACTTGCAACTCAGAGGTCATATTCAACGCTGGTGCGGCGTTGGTATCTCATCATCACCAACTCTCTGTAGCCGTCCTTTTCGTTTACTCGTCCTCATCAAAGTTGTTCTAACACGCAGGTAACAAAAAACCCCTGCATCTCAGGGGTGTAGCTGCGTTGCTTTCCCCTCATCTCGCGGAATATTCCGCCGGAATTGGCACCCTTCCTGCAACGTTGCAGGCGGGTTGTCGGGTTTCATCGGGCCGTTTCCCTCCACCCCTCTTGATGAGAGCAGATATTGCTGCGTATGTTAAATTGTAAGGGAACCTTTTATTTGTAAGTAAGTATACGAAGAAAAACACGTAAAGTCAAGGTTTTTGAGAAGGAAGCAAGATATGAAGCACATTCGTCTCTCCCTCGTGGGTTTTGGCGTTGTTGGACAGGGATTCGCTGAACTGATCATGACGAAGCATGATTTTCTAAAGCAACATTATGGAGTGGATATAAGCCTGGTTGGAGTGGCTAACTCACGGCATGGTTTTGTTTATCGTCAAGATGGGCTGCATATACCTACATTATTACAACTTGCAACGGAGAAAACTCCGCTGACAGTCTATCCAGGGGCAACATATTGGGATAATGCACTGGAGGGATTACAAGCTAGCAGTGCGGACATACTTGTTGAGGTAACGCCTACGAATTTGCGCGATGCAGAGCCGGGCATGAGTCATATTCGCGAGGCTCTCTTAAAAGGTATGCATGTAGTAACCGCGAATAAGGGACCTGCTGCACTGGCTGCGAACGAACTGATTTCACTGGCGCATCAACAGGGGGTACAGTTACGAATGGAGTCAACAGTGATGGCTGGTACTCCGGTGATTAGCACAATTCGAGAAGGTATGGCTGGAGCAGAGGTCTTTGCCATGCGAGGTATACTCAATGGAACTACGAATTACATCCTGAATGCGATGGCTGAGGGTCATGATTACGTTGAAGTGCTCGCGGATGCGCAAGCAAAGGGATATGCTGAAACAGACCCGACTGCTGATGTAGAGGGCTACGATGCTGTAGCCAAAATCCTCATATTGGCAGCACTCATTTTTGGTCATACACTTAAACCAGATCAGGTAGTTCGCGAGGGTATTACGGCAATTACCCGCGAGCAAGTTCAAAGGGTACATGACCAGGATAAAAGAATGAAACTCATTGCTTCACTACGCGTGTTATCGGATGGGGATGGACAGAAAACGATCCTTGAAGCCCGCGTTGAGCCAACCGCATTGCCCCTGACCGATCCCCTGGCACGTATTGATGGTGTGACCAATGCACTCACGGTCAATTCAGATACTCTCCCTGAAGTGACGATCATTGGGCCGGGCGCAGGAAGTATTCAAACGGGTCAGGGATTGCTGGCAGATGTACTGGCATGTGTTCAATAAAAGGTTCAGCGTTCCTAGATACCAGGCTTATAGTTAAGATCACCATAAATTCCCGAATTTTTTTGAAATTCTATGATAAGGGGTTGACAAACAAAGAGGTAGTAGTGTATCCTCAGAAACAATGAACGGTAAAGAGGGCTCCAGCAATGTTGCTGTCGAGGGCCTCTATATGATTTTCAAGATACTACATATCAGCAGACCAACTTTGGAGCAGTAAGATGACAGCAATGTGGAGCGCAATGACACAGCCAGCAATGTTCGCTGGTACAGACCGCGCTAAGCGTATGCCATTTTTCATGCATCCTATGTGTATGGCGACTGCTGCGACTGCAAGCGTGATGATTATCGGAACCGGCGTATTAACGTCGGTTTCTTTATTTGTATCATTGCTCGTCGTCGTCCTTTTACTCCTTGTAAGCCTTTTGGTAGTAACTGGCCTCATCCTTAGCGGCCTTACCGGACTTGTACTTGTAAGTCTGGTAGGGCTTACAGGGGGGCTAGTCCCCAACACTGCACAGGGAGATTAAAGGAAGCAACGGCGCGACCATTACAAAGTAGGTAACCTTACAACGAGGACCTCCCAGTTCGGAAGGTTCTCGTTTTTTATTGTCTTTATTTATGTCTCTTATGCAGCTTACCAACGACGCTGGCGCGTCAGTTCTTATCCGTTCTGACAACGCTGCTTCGCATCTAGCTAACGCTCAGTCAGAACGAGAAGCAACTGCTGAGCAGTCAGGAAAGCTGAAAGGAATCATAGTTTATTGCAAGGAGGAGCTATGTACGTAGCTGCAACAATTACGCAAAAGCCAGAGGGAGCAACAACTTACCAGGCTCATCGATCTACAGAGACCATTGAGGCACGCGAATTGTCAGGTAGTCAAATTCTCTGTGAGGCATTGATGCGCGAAGGAGTAGAACTTATCTATGGTTACCCGGGTGGAGCTATCATGCCATTTTATGATGCGCTGACCTCCTATCCAGTATTGCATCATGTATTAGTGCGACACGAACAGGCGGCGGCACACGCTGCGGATGGCTACGCGCGAGCAACGGGCAAGGTCGGTGTGTGTGTGGCTACGAGCGGTCCGGGTGCTACAAATCTTGTAACGGGACTGGCTACAGCTTATATGGATTCCACACCAATCGTCGCTATTACTGGTCAGGTTGCGCGTCCATTTATCGGACGTGATGCTTTCCAGGAGACGGATATACTTGGTGTTACACAGCCAATCACCAAACATAATTTCCTGGTCCAACGAGTTGAAGATCTGGCAGATATTGTACATGAAGCATTCAAGCTTGCTCGCGGTGGTCGTCCCGGACCTGTGGTAATTGATGTTCCAAAGGATGTGCAGATTTTAAAAACGCAGTATCGAGATTCCGTGTCAATCAGCTCGATCGAACGATTTCGGGCAACACGTGCTCCACATCCTTCAGCGGAAGCAATTGCCAGAGCCACGGAATTGATCAAAGGTGCGCAACGACCACTGATTATGTCAGGTCATGGTGTGATCCTGGCTAATGCTTACGCTGAACTGCACGCATTTGCGGAGAAGACCAATATACCAGTGATCACCACGCTGCTCGGCCTCAGTGCTTTTCCTGAGACGCATCCCTTAGCTTTAGGTATGCCAGGGATGCATGGCCCAGCGCATGTCAACCGTGCAATAGGAGAAGCCGATCTCATCATCGGTGTCGGGTTGCGTTTCGACGATCGTGTAACTGGCAAGGCGAGTGAGTTTGCTCCCCATGCTCGTTTCATCCACATAGATATTGATCCCTCGGAGATGCACAAAGTTAAACGCGCGACTGTGCCGATTGTGTCCGATGCTAAAGAAGGCCTGGCTCGGCTTATTGAGGCAGTAGAAGAGGGCGACAATAGTACATGGATTAACGAAGTGCGTCGTTGGGAGGCTGAAAACAGCGAGCGCAGCGAAAGCATTCAACGTAACCAGGAGTATCCAGATCCAACAAGTATTCTAGAAGCGATAAGGGCTGAAACGAAAGATGAGGCCATCATTGTGACTGATGTGGGTCAGCACCAGATGTGGACTGCCAGGCATTACACCTGGACGCGACCGAATAGTCACATCACATCAGGTGGCCTTGGTACAATGGGTTTTGCGCTTCCCGCTGCTATGGGCGTCAAAATGGGTATACCCGATGCCACTGTATGGGTTGTTGCGGGTGATGGCGGTATCCAGATGAACATTCAAGAACTGGCTACATTGAAACAGGAAGGTATCACTGTAAAAGTAGCGATCATGAACAATGGTTATCTGGGAATGGTACGCCAGTGGCAACATTTCTTCCACAACGGCAACTACTCTGAAACGCCGATTACTGGCCCTGACTATATCAAGCTGGCCGATGCCTATGGTTTAACTGGCATGCGTGTCACAAAACGTGAAGATGTGGAGGCTGCTGTTCTGAAAGCAATGAACACGGAAGGAACGGTTTTAATCGATTTTGTGATTGAGTCAGAGGCAAACGTTTACCCGATGGTTGCTCCAGGATCGGCAATAACGAACATGATAGAAGAGAGTCCTAACCATGAGTGATCAAACCCAACAGGGCGGGGCAAGCCAGAAAAGTGGAACAATCTCCGCCCCACCCAGGCCTCCAGTTGAGCGGCCGGGTCAGGCTGATGCACCAGCTGGTACCGATCAGACCCATACGATCGTTGTGCTTGCATACGATAGGCACGGGGCGTTAGATCGCATCATCGGCGTGCTGCGTCGCCGAAGAGCCAAATTGCAAGGGTTTGCAATTGGCCGAAATGAATTTCAAGGCATGGCACGTATCACAATCGTGATGAATGACTCCGAAGTAGCAGTAGAGCAATTAGTAGAACAACTACGCAAGATTGTTGATGTTCAGCATGTCGAGAAACTGACATCAGAACAAACAGTTGCTCGTGAACTGGCATTGATTAAAGTCAATAGCAATGATTCACAGTATTCCACTGAAATAATTGAACTTGCTCATCAATTTGGCGCACATGTGGTTGATGTAACGCAACAAACGTTAACCCTGGAAGTGACGGGGAGTGAAGAAAAGGTTGAAAAGTTCGTAGATAGTTTAAAGAGTTTTGGGATTCGTGAAGTCGCTCGCACTGGTCGTGTAGCGATGATACGCGGAGTCGAGTAAAGCAAAGCATATAAAGCAAGGGCGTTTTGAATGCGTCTCAGAAAGGAACTATTCATGGCAAATATCTATTACGATGCGGATGCTAACCTGGAACTTATCCAGCAGAAGCGAGTTGCTGTAATTGGTTATGGAAGTCAAGGGCATGCCCATGCGCTGAACATGCAGGATTCTGGCTGCAATGTAGTTGTGGGCCTACCTGTGGGTAGCAAAAGTCGGCCAAAAGCAGAGGCAGACGGCATACAGGTCATGACGCCAGCAGATGCTGCCGAGCAGGCAGATGTGATTATGATCTTGATACCCGATCAAAACCATAAAGAAGTTTTCGAACGTGATATTAAACCGGGACTCGCCCCGGGTAAAATGCTGATGACAGCACATGGATTTAGCCTGCATTACTCGCAGATCGTACCCCCAGCAGATATTGATGTCGCGATGGTAGCACCTAAAAGTCCTGGGCATATGCTTCGTCGCCTATTTGTAGAAGGTGTAGGGGTACCTTCACTATGGGCTGTTTTCCAGGATGCAACCGGCAACGCTGAAGCAATAACGCTGGCATATGCTCGCGCAATCGGTAGCACTCGCGCGGGTGTGTTGAAAACTACGATTGCTGAAGAGACAGAGACCGATCTATTTGGTGAGCAGGCGGTTCTGTGTGGAGGCGTCACTTCGTTAATCCGCGCAGGATTTGAAACCCTTGTAGATGCAGGTTATCAGCCGGAAGTAGCCTACTTTGAATGTATGCATGAAATGAAACTTATCGTCGATTTGATGTATCAAGGTGGCATGAGCTATATGCGCTACTCAATTAGTGATACAGCCGAATATGGCGATTATGTTTCTGGTCCGCGTATTATCGACGAACGAGCACGTGATGAGATGCGCAAGATACTGCATGAAATTCAGGATGGAACATTTGCCACACGTTGGATTCTTGAAAACCAGGCTGGTCGTCCCAGTTTTCAAGCGATGCGCCGTTCTAATGCTCAGCACCAGATCGAGCAAGTTGGCAGTGAACTGCGTGCCATGATGCCATGGTTGAACGCGGGAAATAAGAAGCAAGAAATCGCCGAGAAGAAAAACTAAGCAAACTGGTCATTCAATCATTGTCTCTATCCATCTCTTCAATGTCGATATACACAGTCGGGAGGGATATTAGGACGAGGAGGAAATAAGAACATGACGGACCCTGCGAAATTAAGGATTTTTGACACGACATTGCGAGATGGAGAACAATCTCCTGGAGCTGCTATGAGCACTGAGGAGAAAATTCAGGTTGCGCAACAACTTATACGTCTGAATGTAGATATCATCGAGGCTGGTTTCCCGGCTGCTTCTCCTGGTGATCTTTTAGCAGTCAGAGAGATTGCGCGTTCAACTCGAGGCTATGATATTGCAATTGCTGGACTCGCGCGAGCCAGTGTCAGCGATATAGACGTAGCATGGGACGCGGTCTGTGATGCTGAACGACCAGTGATTCATGTGTTTCTTGCGACCTCCGACATTCACCTTGAGCACACATTGAAAATCGATCGTGAGGAAGCACTCCAGCGGGTCAAAACTATGGTGAGATATGCTCGAAACCTCTGCTCTACTATTGAGTTTTCCGCCGAGGACGCAACTCGTAGCGATTGGCATTATCTCTGCCGTATTTTTGAGGCAGCTATTGCATCAGGAGCAACAACAATCAATGTACCTGATACGGTAGGGTATACTTCGCCGCAAGAATATGAAGCGCTGTTCAATTATCTGCGCAATCACGTAAAGGGTATTGAAGATGTAGTCTTAAGCGCTCATTGCCATAACGATCTTGGCATGGCGACTGCTAATACGCTTGCCGCCATTAAGGCAGGAGCGAGGCAAGTGGAAGTTACGATCAACGGACTTGGCGAGCGAGCAGGGAATACCGCAATGGAAGAAGTTGTGATGGCATTGCGAACACGACCGGACTACTTTGGAAATGTTACGACACGCATCGACACGCAGGAATTTCTGGCAGCAAGCCGGCTGGTGAGCAAGCTTACAGGCATTCCAGTGCAGCCGAACAAGGCTATTGTTGGCGAGAATGCTTTTGCCCATGAAGCAGAAATGTACCAGGAAGCGATGTTGAAAAATGCATTGACCTATGAGATCATGACTCCACAGTCTGTAGGCTGGTCAAACACGAAACTCATCATGGGCAAACATACAGGACGACATGGCCTGGATGCGCGATTGCGACAACTGGGTTATAAACTCGACGCGGGCCAACTCAAAGTTGCCTATAGTCGTTTTATGGCTCTGGCTGAAGAGAAGAAACATATCACCGATCAAGATCTGCTGTATATTGTCGAGAGTAGTAAGGAGACTCCAGTCGGCGTGTGAGACCGCTAGTGTTTTAATGTAGGTATCAAGAAATTTACTAAGGATCAGGGCCGATAATGACATTTCACAAAATAGCTGGACATCTGTAAGGGTCTGTCAAGCTTCAATCGGCGTGTTGAGCCGGACACCCGCTGGCACTTACCCGTCGAGCCCTCGACGCTAGCGCGTCTAGCGCTACGCGCTCAGGCAAGGCGCAAGGAAAAGGGGTGTCCCTACATTTCACACTGACACATGAAGCTTGACGGAGCAGTAGGGGCCGATTTATCGGCCCTCGGTGGCTTTCACGAAATCCCGTATATTTTGTTCATCTACATAATCGGCCTCTACAGTTCAACGGGTGAGGATCAACCTCACTCCTACGGTCCGGTATTGCACAAAAGGAAATGTAGACCCTCGATGTATCGAGGGGAGCGAAGCGAGGAGAAATTGTGTGACTCAGATTGAAGCCACAGATTTGGAACAAAGTAATCAAAAGGCAGAAACGCCAAAGATTCCGGTGCTTAGCCCAGATGAAGGATATGCGTACTTCGAAGGGCAGATTGTACCGATGAGCGAGGCTAAAGTGAGCGTCGCGACCCATGCCCTACAATATGGCACGGCTTGCTTCGAAGGGATTCGAGGCTATTGGAATGAACAGCACCAGCAATTGTATTTGCTCAAATTGCGCGAACATTATGAGCGCATGGCTGATTCGTGGAATGTTATCCGCATGAAGCCGAAAGAATCGGTCGATGACCTATGCAAAATAACGGTTGAGCTTGTCAAAAAGCATGGGTACCGTAAGGATCTTTATGTGCGTCCTCTGGCTTATAAGGCATCCCGAACGATCAGGCTCACACTCAGTTCATTGGATGATGCACTAGCGATCTATACATTCCCGATGGGGAACTACGTGGATATAAATGTGGGGTTGAATGTCTGCACCTCGTCATGGAGGAGAGCGAACAGTAATGCTATGCCGGTGCGAGCAAAAGTTACGGGAGCATATATCAATAGCTCCCTGGCAGTAGATGATGCCACTGCAGCAGGATTTGATGAAGCTATCTTGCTCACGCATGATGGCACTGTTTCAGAGGCTAGCTCATGCAATATCTTCATCTTGCGCAATGGTAAGCTCAGTACTCCTGCATTGTCCGAAGATATTCTCGAGGGTATCACACGCAATGCATTGATCGATATGGTGCGAGATGAATTCGGTATGCAAGTAGAGGAGCGTCGTATCGATCGTACTGAGCTTTATTCGGCTGAAGAAATCTTCGTATGTGGCACAGGAGTGCAAGTTTCACCTGTTGCTAGCGTAGATCGTCGTCCAGTAAAGTCGGGTAAACCCGGCCCTATGACAATGAAGTTGCAAGAACTCTACCTCTCCGCTTGCCGGGGAGAGAATGAAAAATATAAAGATTGGGTTACACCCGTCTACGAATGAGGAATTGTTGAAATGCGTTCAGATCAGATAAAGGTAGGCTTTGAACGGGCGCCACATCGTGGTTTGCTGCGCGCAACGGGTGTGGTAGGCGAAGGTGATTTTCATAAACCGTTTATTGCCGTTTGCAATTCGTATGTTGATGTAGTGCCTGGACATGTACACTTGCAGGCATTTGGCAAACTTGTCAAAGAAGCAATACGAGCCGCGGGTGGAGTGCCTTTTGAATTCAATACCATCGGGGTCGATGACGGTATCGCAATGGGCCATATTGGCATGAAATACTCGCTACCGAGTCGAGAGTTAATTGCTGATTGTGTTGAGACGATGGTTGAGGCTCATCGCTTTGATGGGATGGTGTGTATTCCTAACTGTGACAAAATCGTACCTGGTATGTTGATGGCAGCGATGCGAGTTGATATCCCTACAATCTTCGTGAGTGGCGGCCCAATGGCAGCAGGCAAGCTAGCTGATGGTCGATCTATTGATCTTATCAGTATATTCGAAGGCGTCGGCGCCTATCAAGCCGGTAAAATAGATGACCGCGAATTGTTGGAGCTCGAACAGCAGGCCTGCCCAACGTGTGGTTCATGTTCTGGAATGTTTACTGCTAACTCAATGAACTGCCTGATGGAAGCGTTGGGTATGGCACTACCAGGGAACGGCTCCTATCTTGCAACGACCGAAGCACGCCAGGAACTGGTTCGTGAAGCAGGCCGCATGATTATGCGCTTGATAGAATCCGACCTCACGCCGCGTAAGATCGTCAATGAAGAATCTATCGACAACGCATTTGCTCTGGATATGGCTATGGGCGGTTCGACCAATACAGTACTACACACGCTAGCGTTAGCGCGAGAAGCTGGGGTAGAGTATTCGCTGGAGCGTATCAACCAGGTAGCAATGCGTACACCACATCTCTGCAAAGTTAGCCCATCGGGGAAGTGGCATATGGAAGATGTAGATCGAGCTGGTGGTATCAGTGCTATTCTGAAGGAGCTTTCCAGGAAGCCTGGCGCACTCAATCTTAATCGCCCAACCGTGACACTCAAAACACTGGGTGAAAATATTGCTAACGCGGAGATTAAAGGCCACGAAGTGATCCTTTCGATCGATGCGCCGCACAGCGAGCGCGGAGGGTTAGCATTACTCTTTGGCAATCTCGCTCCTGATGGCGCGGTTGTGAAAGTTGGAGCGGTTTCTCCTTCAATGATGCACCATTGTGGACCTGCACGTATCTACAACTCACAAGAGGAGGCCTGCGCTGGTATTCTGAATGGACAGGTACAGGCAGGGGATGTTGTTGTAATCCGCTATGAAGGTCCACGAGGTGGTCCAGGCATGCAGGAGATGCTGGCGCCAACTGCCAATATTGTAGGTATGGGCCTCGGAGAGAAAGTTGCGTTGATCACCGATGGGCGCTTCTCTGGTGGCACGCGTGGAGCATGTATCGGCCATGTTTCTCCAGAAGCAGCGGCAGGTGGCCCGATCGCAGCGCTCGTCGATGGCGATATGATCAATATTGACCTGGTCGAAAACCGCCTGGATGTGGACTTGAGTCCTGAGCAAATCGCGCAACGGCTTGCGAATGTGAAAGCGCCAAAAGAACGAGTGAAGAGTCGCTGGTTGCGCCGTTATGCCTCGATGGTAACTTCCGCAAATACGGGGGCAGTGCTGGCTGAGGTTTAAGATTGAAGAGGGGTGGAGCGTGTGTAGGGCACCAGGACAGCGCAAGCGCCCCCACACGGCATCCACTCAACCCCTGTCCCTACATTGTTTCGCGAATAATCCGGTCTGAGGTTTGTTTGATATGGAGATATTATAAATGCCAAAAACTATGTTTGAGAAGATCTGGGATGCTCATGTGGTGAGTGAGGCGCCTGGGGATACTACTATTCTGTATATCGATAGACATCTCGTACATGAAGTGACGTCTCCGCAGGCTTTCGCTGGCTTGCGGCTAGCTGGTCGCTCAGTACATCGACCCGATGCAACTATCAGCGTACTTGATCATAACATTCCAACAGTTCCAGGCAGGCGTATGTTGGATGTGGTGGATGACCAGTGTGTCGAGTCTATAGTGACTTTGGAAAAAAACGCTCAAGATCATGGTATTACTCTTTTCAAGATGTCAGACGCGCGGCAGGGCATTGTGCATGTGATAGGGCCAGAGCAAGGACTGACGCTGCCAGGCATGACGATTGTGTGTGGAGATTCGCACACCTCGACCCATGGTGCGCTGGGAGCCTTAGCCTTCGGCATCGGCACCAGCGAGGTCGAGCATGTACTGGCCACCCAATGCCTGCTACAAAATCGACCCAAAACCATGCACATCCGCGTCGAGGGAACGCTTGCTCCCGGGGTGACGGCCAAAGACCTGGCCCTGGCCATCATCGGGAAGTTGGGAACCGGCGTCGGCACAGGCCACGTCATCGAATTCAGCGGGTCAGCCATTCGCTCCCTGTCGATGGAGGGACGCATGACGCTGTGCAACATGGCCATCGAAGCAGGCGCGCGCGCAGGCATGGTCGCTCCTGATGAGAGCACCTTCGCCTATATCCAAGGCCGACCCTACGCCCCCAAAGGCGAGCAGTTCGAGCAGGCAGTCCGAGCGTGGCGAGCGTTGGCCAGCGACCCAGGCGCGCACTTTGATGCCGAGTACGAGGTCAACATCGAGGGACTGGGACCGCAAGTCACCTGGGGTATCAACCCCGGCATGGTGGCGGATGTAGCAGGAGTCGTGCCAGACCCAGCCGAGCAGGAGGATCCCGAGGAACGCAAAGCATACGAG
>DATMNR010000421.1:0-4783 GCA_035568795.1 Ktedonobacteraceae bacterium | reverse complement strand
AACCATGTTCCTGTGGTAATGTGTCACCGTTCATATGTACCGCGAGCAATGTAGTAGGCTCAAGCGCTTTGGTGAGGTGAATACTATCAGTGTAGTCATCAGCCGCATGGAATACTATTTTTGTTGCCCCTGCTTTAACTCCAGCTCGTTGTAGAAGGTCAACTAATGGTATACCTTCCCAAAGCGCATTGCTCATATACTGACCGCCTACATCGTTACTGACGCACATCAAAGATTCGTACTGCTGTTTCATAGGTTGGGCAAGCAATTCTTGATACATTAGTGTAAATGAGTTATTAACCTGTCCATCAACGGTCAAGCGCCAGGAATTACCGTTAACTGTTGGATCGGAGAAGAGATTTTTTGAGACCAGGTAGAACTGGTCGTTTGAGGTAACTTCAGGTGACAAAAATTGAACCTGTTGAATCGCTCCATAGTTTGGCGTAGGTGGTGGAACAATTTTACTTTTAAAGTTTGCCAGTAATTGATCCACAGGTACATTTGATGAACTGGTTCCTCCTGTAATGAAGCGCCAGGCAACAACTCCCGCTAAAACGATTCCGGTGACAATTACGCCATTCTTAAGTAGAGTTCGGCGTGAAAGTGCTCCAGGCGAGTCATTTTGACCTGATGAGGAGAGGACGCTGCTTAGTGCTGCATTTTGCCTGGACATGCGTGCAGCGAGCCAATGTTGAAAAATCACGAAGAGCGAGCCAAAGACAATCCCGACTATAGCAAGACTGAGTAATCCATTGCTAAAACCAATGGAGAGGTCCGCGCCAAAAACGCCCCCTCCGCTCAGAGGAAGCAGGATAACGCCTGCGAAAAGCCAGAGTATCAGTGCAAGAAGCATTCCATCAAACCATTGTAGAACTCGATTCTGTCTATCTGCAAGCCAGCTATAAAGTCCTCCACTAAGCGCAAACACAAGACATTGACCCACGATAATACCATAGAAAAGGTAGTGTTTTGCATCTCCACCAATTATTTGATGTAAATAATCAAATAAAGGGGGTGGCATTAGGGCTGTCAAGTCAGAACCAAAAGTTTCGGGTAATGAGACCCCACCGAATGAGACGCTCAGTATCAACATAATGCCGGTCGCAATTGCACCTGCTGCCAGTGCGGCGATAAAACCAGTCCAGAAGCTATGTTTCCGTCGTGAGTCCTTGTTATCCTTCATATCACATTGCCTTTTAGCAAAAAAATTATAACTATCTACCTATTATATCTTCAACAGGTTACACGCCCACTCTGTCCAGAATTTACAACTCAATGCTATGCTTGTCCCATTTCTGTAAATAGAGTATATTGATTGACATACATCTTAACGGAAACAGTGGAGCTAGTTACAGTATGCAAGAAAAGATCACAGGTAGTCAACAAAATCTGCCGCTAGTCGTTGGCGTTGACCTTGGGGGCACGCATATACGAACAGCAGTATTGCAAGGATCAAAAATTCACTCACGGGTAAGTTTACTCACTGGTGAAAATCCTACGCCAGGACGCCTACTTCCGCGTGTGTATGGAGCTATTCAACAAGCACTTGATGAAGCTGATATTTCTCTCGATCAAATCGCAGGGATTGGTGTTGCTATTCCAGGGCCATTAAATAATCGCACAGGCATTATCTACTCTCCTCCCAACCTTCCTGGATGGGAAAATGTCCCTTTACGTGATTTGGTGCAACAACAATTTAATACGCCTGTTTTGATTGAAAATGACGCACATACAGCTGGATTGGGTGAATATATGTTTGGTGCCGGACGAGGAAGTAGGCATATGGTCTACTTAACCGTAAGCACAGGTATCGGTGGTGGCGTTATTATCGATGGCACTATTTTAGAAGGGGCTAACGGTACTGCAGGCGAACTGGGTCACATGACTATCGATTGGAAGGGCGAACGCTGTAATTGCGGCAATATCGGCTGCCTGGAATATCTGGCTTCTGGAACTGCCATAGCACGCTATGCCAACGAAGCCATTGCTGCCGGACAAGGCGCTGACCTGCTTGCTTTTGCCAGTACTATGTTAGAGCATATTGCAACAGTTCCTGATCAGCAAGCGCTCCCTACACATGATCCTAATACACAACCACTGGATGAGTATGATGAACCGAGCGAATTAGCGGAACCTTTACGTGTCAATGCCTATACTGTGGCTCGCGCCGCTGAAGCAGGTATACCATTGGCGCGAGATATTATTACGCATGTTGCTGAAGCGCTTGGCGTTGGTCTAGTCAACATCATTCATATTTACAATCCCGACATAATCATCCTGGGTGGTGGTGTTATGCAGATGGGACGGATGCTCATGGAGCCAGCGCTACGAATTGTTCAAGAGCGTTCGATGAAAGCGCCTCGAGATTCAGCACGTATCGCTCTGGCGCAACTCACCAGAAATGCAGGGCTTGTCGGAGCAGGTGCGTTGATATATTCCAATGCACATATTATTTGATACTGCCTCGCATTCGAATGAGAAACAGGCCTCCCTCTATATAACACCATCATACATAAAAGAAGTAACTTCAAAGTTTCATATGGTAGGCGGATGAGAATGTATTATTTGTCGCAGTTGTCGCACTTGTCGCGTTTGTTACACTTGTCGTACTTGTTGCAATTGCTGAATATGCTGCCAAGAAACTGATTGATGTGCGTACCATTTGGTGACCCAGGCACAACCCGCAGTTCTGTACAGAGGATCTAGCAGCTTTTTACAACTTGTGAATATTGCTTATTCGTATCCGGTCAATCTAAGAGGAAGACTCAATGGCGGTAAACAAGGAAAGACTTGATGTTGCGCTCGTCAGACGTGGCCTTACTCCCAGCCGGGAACGAGCACGCGCATTGATTATGGCTGGACAGGTTCTTGTTGCAGGACATCTTGTTGATAAACCAGGCACATTAATTTCGCTCGATGCCGAATGTTCTCTAAAGGAAATACCAGACGAATTAAAATATGTCAGTCGTGGTGGCCTGAAACTTGAAAAAGCATTGGCAACCTTTGGGTTAAATCCTGATGGTTTGGTGGCGCTTGACGTCGGAGCATCGACAGGAGGCTTTACAGATTGTTTATTGAGACATGGCGCGAAACGAGTGTATGCCCTTGATGTTGGACAGGGACAACTCGCATGGACACTACGCAATGATCCACGTGTAGAAGTAATGGAACACACCAATATTCGCTATCTGAATAGCTTGCCAGAATCGATGCAATGTATCACTACAGACGTCTCTTTCATCTCCTTACGCCTTGTCCTGCCGGCACTGGTACCACTTCTAACACCTGGAGCCTGGGTAGTAGCGCTTGTGAAACCTCAGTTCGAGGCTGGAAAAGTCGAAGTTGATCGAGGAGCAGGGATCATCAGAGATCCAGAAGTGCATGATCGTGTGTTGCGTGAACTGCAGGAATGGATAACACATAACACTCCGTTTCGGATTCTGGGATTGACCGATTCACCAATTTATGGACATGATGGGAATCGCGAGTTTCTATTACACTTGAGTTTGGTATAAAATGTAGTCAAAATGATTGAGAGGAGGTATGTCCAGTGCTAACTGTTCCAAAGATTGTCATACCTGACCAGTTCAATGCTGCAACAACATTCCTGGATCGAAACCTAGCAGAAGGACGCGGTTCAAAAACTGCAATTTATTTTGAAGGAAAATCTTATACCTACGCTCAGATTGCCGATTTGGCAAATCGTGCAGGAAACGGGTTACTCGATCTGGGAATAGATATGGAGCAGCGTGTTGCGCTTATACTACTCGACTCGCCACCATTCGCGGCCTCCTTTTTTGGCGCAATCAAAATCGGTGCAGTACCTATTCCTATAAACACCAACCTGCGCCCAAACGACTATGTCTATATGCTCAATGATAGCCGTGCTCATGTCTTGCTTATTCACTCGGTAATCTGGTCCCAAATACAGCAGATTCTCCCCGAACTCAAATATGTGCGCTATATCGTCGTCGTTGGATTAGAGCAAGATGGTGGACAAGAAACTGCTAGCATGCATGACTTCGAGAAGTGGATACACAAGTCATCTGCGCAACTAGAACCCGCTGAGACAACCAAAGATGATAGCGCGTTCTGGCTGTATAGCTCAGGTAGTACTGGCTTCCCCAAAGGCTGTGTCCATTTACAGCACGACATGACCTACTGTACAGAGTGTTACGCTAAACATGCTCTTGGGATGCATGAAAATGATATCACCTTTTCGGCAGCCAAGCTTTTCTTTGCCTATGGACTTGGCAATAATCTCTACTTCCCCTTTGGAATGGGAGCAAGCGCAGTACATTATGCCGGTCGCCCCTTGCCAGAAGATATGTTCAACGTGGTGCAACAATATCGTCCAACAATCTTCTTTGGAGTCCCTACACTCTATGCTGCTATGCTCGCTCTACCAGAAGCTGAGAAACGCTTCGATTTCTCGTCCGTTCGTGTATGTGTTTCGGCAGGTGAGGCCTTGCCAGCCGATGTCCAACGGCGATGGAAAGAGAAATTCGATGTAGAAATCCTCGATGGTATTGGTAGCACGGAGATTTTGCATATCTTTATCAGTAATCGAGCTGGACAGATACGCCCTGGTAGTTCTGGCAAGCTAGTGCCTGGATACGAGGCATTGATTACCGACGAAAGTGGTCACGCGGTAAAGCAGGGTGATATTGGCAATCTGTTGATCCGTGGAGATAGCATTACTGCATACTATTGGAACAAGCACGAAAAAACCAAAGATGTCATCAACGGTCACTGGATCCATACAGGCGACAAGTATTATGAA
>DATMNR010000420.1:0-4722 GCA_035568795.1 Ktedonobacteraceae bacterium | reverse complement strand
TGGCTTCCTCCTGTTCTTGAGTGCTCATTGCATCTTGCAAAACAGACATAATCTCTGCTGCCTGATCTACAAGTAAATGATCTTCCAATGAACGCGGACGTGGCAGATCAATACGAAATTCACGCACAATGCGTCCTGGTCTGGGTGAAAAAACAATTACGCGGTCTCCGAGTGCAACTGCTTCACGTACATTGTGGGTTACGAATAACACCGTTTTGCGCGTGGATGCCCAGATCGTTTCCAACTCAGTGTGCAGCCGGTCACGTGTAAGCGCGTCCAGTGCGCCAAAGGGTTCGTCCATGAGCAAGATTGCCGGGTCGATTGCAAGCGCTCGCGCAATTGCTACACGCTGGCGCATGCCGCCAGAGAGTTGATGCACATAGCTACGCTCAAAGCCCTTCAAATGTACTAGCTCAATAAAACGCAAAGCTGTGGCTGCGCGTTCCTTTGCAGATATTCCTGCCTGGCGCAGGCCAAATTCGACGTTATGATGAACATCTAACCAGGGAAACAGTGCGGCTTCCTGAAAGAGTAGTACTCGATCTGTGCCTGGACCGCGCACAATTCGCCCATCAGCTAAGACAACACCTTCAGTTGCTGATTCCAGTCCCGCTATTATGCTCAGCAGCGTCGATTTGCCACAACCGCTAGGTCCTAGCAAGCAAACGAATTCACCTGCCTGCACCTCTACATCCACAGGACGCAATGCCTCGACTACTCCAGTGCGTCCGGGAAAGATCTTACTCACACCCTCGACCTTCAATGGTATACCGCCAGGAGTTAGCTGATTAATGTGAGCTGTACGCTCATGACGTTTCGCACCACCTATTGTAAGCATTTGAAACATCTGCAATTTCCTCTCATCTTAATACCGCCTTCTTAATAGCTAGGGTGCCGCAATTGAAGCTAATCCTTTGGATGCAAGAACCTGATTTAATGGACCTAGATAGTAAATGCCAGTTAGATTTGGGTTGGTACTGCCCAGGAATCCAAGTGCAAAAGCTCTATTGGCTGACTCCTGAAGGGTACTTGTGAGTGGGTCATAAGTGATGTCCAGGTTGTTATAAGCCAGGTCGATCTCTTCGCTTGAAAGTGCTTTTCCTGTGATGAGCTTAATCTGGGCATTGACTATACTCTTGGCACTGTCTGGATTGCTCAAGATATACTCTATTGTGTCAACATGTGCCTGCAAAAATTTGTTCACCAGGTCAGGATGTGCATTGAGGAACGCAGTGCGCACAACCACGTCGGTGGTGATAAATTTGCCACCAGGCCACAAAGTACGCTCATCGACGAGAACTTTACCATTCCCCTCAACGATCAGACGTGTTGCCCAGGGTTCTGGTACCCATGCCCCGTCGATCTTTCCTTGTTTGAATAGGGTGAGAATAGTGGGGTTATCGGTTGGGATAATTTGTACGTTTCCACCTTTGTCGACCGTCTTAAGACCATTCTGTTGGAGGTAGTATCGTAGCGAGACATCCTGAGTACCTCCGAGCTGTGGGTCAGCAAGTTTTTTGTTCGCCAGGTCTTTGGCTGTTTGAATGTTTGCTCCTGGACGCACAATGAGCAAAGCACCACCGCTCGCAGCCCCAGCGATAATGCGCAACGCCTCACCATGACTTTTCACATAACCATTAATAGCAGGACTGGGACCAACGTAACCAATGTCAATGTCACCAGCAAAGAGCGCTTCGATCAGCGCGGGACCCGCATTGAAGGTCTTGGTCGCTAATTTAACATTTGGTCCAAGCGCATTCTGGAACGTGCCGCGATCTACTCCTACCAGGGCTACAGCGTGCGTCAGGTTTGGGAAATAACCGAGATTCACAGTAATAGGTCCATTGCCACTGCTGCTCGAAGATTGAGAACCACAGCCAACAAGTGCAAGCGATATCAATACAGCGAGTGCGATGATGCGTGAACAGTAAGTAAATGGTGATTTCATCAATTGGCTCTCCTTTGGTGATGATTGTCAAAACGCACAAAGTAGACAGAGTAGAAATGAGCTCAATTACTCTATAGCTACCGAAACTTCGCCGATTATAGCCTCTAGTTGGACCATAAGTGCTCCTACAAGTTCATCATCCTGTTTACCAACTGCTAGAGAGGCTTCCCATAATGAAGAAGTCCCTCCAAGTTTGAATATCTCTTCGGCTAACTTCTGGAATTGTGCCAGGTTATCTGATGACATTGGCAAAGCCCAGGCGGCATCATGTAAGAGTAGAGCTCCACTTCGCTTGAGTTTTCTCCAAACAGAAACACGATATGAACTTGGCTCGTGAGGCACTTTGTAGAGAAAGAGCAACCAAGATTGCAACAAACTCACCTCCTTAAAATCTTGCTGCATCAGCAGTTTGTCTGCTACAAAAGCAGATCAGAACGATCGTAAATTCTGAAGGAAGATCGATAGCCATGATTTTGTAACAAACGTTACGTATATACTTTCCAAACCACGTCACAAGACAAGGAAAAGCTAAACATTTATTGATATTGAGCTTAATTATTAGAAAAAAAGCACAAAATCCCCAAATGCATAATGTAGACAATGAACTATAGTAACGTTCGTTACATTGACTAGAAGTCTTTTTTAAGGCACAAAATAATAAGGTGTTCCTATTGAGAGGAATTTCATTGATACGACCCTATAATCAATAAGGTACTCGATACTATTTTTCTATAGGTGCCTCGATCAAGCTACCCCATTCTGTCCATGAACCATCGTAGTTACGTACTTTGGGATAACCCAGGAGGTAATGAAGAACATACCATGTATGACTGCTGCGCTCGCCGATGCGGCAGTAAGCAATTACTTCTTTATCTTTTGTAACTCCCTTGTTTCCATAGAGAGAGCGTAACTCATCAGCCGATTTAAATGTTCCATCGTCGTTAACTGCCATTGACCAGGGGATATTAGCAGCTCCCGGAATATGACCTCCACGTTGTGCACCTTCTTGTGGAAGATGTGCTGGGGCAAGAAGTTCGCCACTATATTCGCCAGGAGAACGTACATCTACAAGTGCAACATCACTCTGGCCAAGCTCTGCGAAAACCTGATCGCGTAAGGCGCGAATCTCGGTGTTGGGCGATTGAGTGAGATATACCGTCCGGGTATATGAGGGAATCTCTGTCGTGATTGGGCGCTTATCGGCTAACCACTTCACACGGCCTCCGTCAAGGAGACGAACATCCTGGTGCCCATAGTACTTGAGTATCCAAAGTGCCCAGGCCGCAAACCAGTTATTGTTGTCTCCATACAGAACAATCGTAGTATCATTACTAATACCTGAGCGACTTAAAAGTTCTTCTAGTTGTTCACGGTTAATGGGGGCACGTACGACCTGATCCTGAAGCTCTTTTTGCCAATTGAAACCAACTGCGCCAGGAATATGCCCCTGATCGTAAGCAGTTGTATCTACGTCAACTTCAACTAATCTGACCATCGGATCATGAAGATGAGCTTCGACCCAATCAGCATCAACCAGAACTTCGGGATGAATATATCCTTTGTTTTCAGACATAACAACTCCTAATAATGCGAAATAATATATTTGAACTGTATGACGTCGGCATGTGAAATGTAGGTATAAGAAACCCAGGCTTCACAGAAAAAATAATAACATATTTTTATACATTCCATCAAGTTATTTTATACATTCCAAAGAGTTATAATAATATTGATATGAGAGTAGCCCATAACATTCTCTGAGGTTATTTAACACATTCAGAAAATGATATTAGTAAGGATTGGAATGCATGACAGTTAGAAAGTCACATAATCACCACATTCAATGTTTCATTTGAAGTTGAGAAGTTCCAAATATAGGAGATGGAGATGAATTTATATCACTTGCGTGTTTTTCAAACAGTAGCTGAACACGAACATATCACACGTGCTTCGGAGGAACTAATTCTAAGTCAACCCGCTGTAACTAAAATTATTCAAAGTCTGGAACATGATACAGGACTTGAACTCATTGAACGTCATGGTAGACGTATTGTTTTGACTCATGCGGGTCATGTGCTGCATAGCTATGCTCGTCGTATGTTTGCACTTGAACGTGAGATGGAGGAAGCATTAGCTGTACTACGAGATGTTGAGACAGGCGAAATCAAACTGGCTGCAAATACAACAACAGGTGTTTACTTACTTCCACCAATTGTGTCGCGTTATCGCAATCTCTACCCTCAAGTTACACTCTACATTACTATCCTGAACTCACATGAGATTATAGAGCAGACATTAAACTGGACATTGGATTTTGGATTGGTTGAAGGAGATCCTGCATCACTGCCACCAGGGCTACATGTGGAAGTTTTTGCGCAGGATGAACTTGTATTAGTGGTATCGCCAGATCATCGTTGGAGCAAACTGGATGAGTTGAATCCAGAAGCATTGCGGGAGGGGGAACTATTATTACGCGAGCAGGGTAGCGGGATTCGTGAGGTAATCGAGCACGCATTAATAATTCATAGTGTTCAAGTTCATCCGCTGTTCACTCTTCCAGACAATGAGGCTATTAAACAGATGGTAATAAGTGGTGTTGGAGCCGCCATTGTCTCAGCTCTTGCTGTGCAACGTGAATTGGTTAGTGGTGATCTTGTTCGTATCCCTATAGCTGGAGTCGACTTACGCCCCCAGCTTAGCCTTGTGCGTCGTATAGACAAACAGCTTTCGCGAGCTGCACAGGCATTTTGTGCCCTAGTGGAAACTACCAATCA
>DATMNR010000419.1:0-3630 GCA_035568795.1 Ktedonobacteraceae bacterium | reverse complement strand
CATAGCGACCCTAGAGAGGACTTTGACATGGCCAGTTATGGCGTGGTCAAGGTATTTGAAGGCCGCCTCGGTCACATCTATCCCGACATGCCCTGGGAACCCAAGGCCGCATTCACAGCCCTTGCGGACTACTACCGAGGCTAAATACACCTACTTGACCTTCAATTTCCCTATCTATGAAGAGGTATAATAGTTGCTAAACTGACGAATGTTGAGGTTGAAGACTCTTTGGGAATCACAGTAGGAAAACGACAAGACATGGTAGCTAATTTTACCAGGGCATTCAAGGATCGTTGGAGACATCTTATCAATGGGTTCTGGTTTATCCCCTTACTTATTTCTCTTCTTGGCCCATTGCTTGCAGTCTTCTTTCTGGCTCTAGACAATTATATTGGCGAGGTTGATCGCACATTTCTCTTTAGTGGGGGCGCTGCTGAAGCCAGTATTATTCTCTCGACAATTGCAGGCTCACTGATTACCGTAATCGCTCTCACATTTTCGATCACCATTCTCGTGCTGCAATTAGTTTCAAGTCAGTATACTCCACGTGCCCTGCGTGGTTTCCTGCAGGATAGGGTCACCCAGATAGTAGCGGGAAGCTTCTTTGCCATCTCTACCTATTGCTTGATCGTACTCACCACCTTGCCTGATTCGTCCTCGCGCAACCCAGGCTTTTTCCCGACAATTAGTGTCACCGTCGCTCTGATCCTTGGTTCTTTTGGGCTTGTGCTCTTACTCATCTTTGTTCATCACACTGGCTCTGTGATTCAGGTAACCGATATTACCGCGCGCATTGCCACGCAGACAATGGAGGCTATGGATGTGCGGTATCAAACATTGATGAGTGAGCCATTTGAGGCAGAGACTATTTTCCCCAACCCAACTCAGAATGGTGAGGATATACCAGTCCGTTTATGCGCAAGACATCCAGGCTACGTCCAACGAATAGTGTTTTCTCGTCTTGAGAACATTCTACACCGACCGGGACTTCACCTGCACCTGCTTGTTTGTCCGGGCGACTTTGTCACCGAGGAAACGCTTATAGCAGAGGTCAAGCCGGCAGGAGCGGCTGATCTGGCATGCAGGAAAGCCATCTTTGATAGTGTCTATATCGAGCGCGAGCGCGATTTTTTCCAGGATGCCCGCTTTGGAGTTCGGCAACTTGCCGATATTGCACTCCGTGCACTCTCACCCGCGGTGAATGACCCGACGACAGCAATCCTGTGTATCAAATATTTACAAGCCGTTTTTGAGCATTTTGTGCGTTGCAAACCACAACCAAACGTGTTTCACATGGCTAATGGCACCAGCATCCTGGAAATCCGCCAACCAACATTTCGAGAGTATCTAGATGTGTTCCTGGAGATCAGTCACTACTCAGGTGGAAACGCGCGTGTCAATACTGTACTTCATATATCTGTACAAAAGATCATGGAACTTGCCGAACAACTTGACCTCGAGGAATATCAAGTCTATTTGACAGAGTTAAAGTCAAAGATGGCAGCACAACTTTGTTAAGGAGGATCACATGATAGCCACACCTCTACCTTCAATGCGTATCATCTATTTTTCTAACCAGTCACCAGAAGTAGTCAACGCGGTTATCGAAGGACTTGAAGCGCTTGGACAGCAAGTCTTAATGCTGATCACAACTCCTGGAACACGCACTAGACCGAGCATCGAGTATAAGAGAACGGTTGCCAATACACGGCGAGATCTGGATATTTTGGTTACCACTCACATGAACCGGTTGGCAGGCATGTTGAGAACCTTGGAGCCTGATCTCATCTTTACCACAGGTTTTAGCTGGAAATTACCGTCTGAATTGCTGACTTTGCCACGCCTTGGTAGTGTGAATGCTCACCCTTCATTGCTGCCACGTCATCGCGGACCAAACCCGCTCTACTGGCATTTCATAAACGATGAGCTCCAGGGTGGGATAACGATGCACCGCATGGACACGGAATTCGATACCGGCCCTATCCTTGTGCAACGAGCTGTGGAGATAGCCCCCGACGACGATATTGACTCTTTCTTTCCCAAACTGCTTGCGGTAGGTGGGCCGATGATCCCAGAGATGCTGCAAGCTGTAGCGGCTGGTATGCCCGGCACACCGCAGCCAATTGAGGGTGCCAGCTATGCACCACTTTGCACAGACGTTGATCGCTGGCTGGATTGGAAGCGCTCCGCCGCGCAATTGCGCAACCAGGTTCGAGGTTGGGGTAGCCAGGGTGCCCTGGCGAGCATCGATGGACAAACGTACCTCGTATCTCGAGCGCGTACTGTTGCTTCCGCCACAACTGCCCAACCAGGCACAATATTAGATCGCACAGATAACACCTTTCTGGTTCAAACTGGCGATGGTGCGCTACTTATCGTAGATTATAAAAAAGTAGAGTGATGATGCGGAATCACAAAATACATGTGAGTTCCGTAGGAGCCGATTTATCGGCCCTCCGTGGTTTCATGATATCCCTCCTATTTTGTGAATCCGCATCATCACAACAATGGAATTTACCAGGCGATCACCCCATTTTCCCCAAAGAAACCGCCAGTTGGTCCATCAGCAGTCAGAGTGGCAAAAGCCACTGGCACCTTCGCGCCTTGTTCTGTGGTCAGAAAACCACTATGCCCATTCAGATCCGTTGCGACATATCCTGGACTGACCGAATTGACCTTGATGTGCGTGTTTCGTAACTCTTTTGCAAAGAAGACGGTAAGGGCATTGAGGGCTGTTTTGGAGGCATTGTATGCCAGGGTTGGCGGCATATTCGCAGCGAAAGAGGTAGGATCGCCGTTGATAGTCAGTGAGCCCATCTCGCTCGACATGTTGACAATGCGCCCGGCCTCGGAGCGTCGCAGCAAGGGAAGCATGGCTTTTGTGACGGCAAAGACCCCGAAAACATTGGTGGCGAAAGTCTTACGCACATCTTCAAGTGCAAGTTCGCTCGGTGGCGTGCCTCCTTCTTTGACTGAGATGCCAGCGTTATTCACCAGGATGTCCAGCTTTCCATATGTCTGATCGATAAATGCCGCTGCTGCATCGATGGTGGCCTGATTAGTAACATCGAGGTGAATGGCGATGGCATCGATGGCCTCAGCAATTAATTTATATACGGCTTCCTCTCCCCGAGCCTGGTCACGTACTCCAACGAGAATGGTGATTCCCTGCGCACCCAACTGGCGCGCGATCTCAAAGCCGATACCCTTGTTCGCCCCTGTAATAAGCGCGATCTTTCTTACTTCTGACATGTGTTTTCCTTTCAATGATTTGAAATACTTTGAACATTTGCAACCTGCTGTACCTTGCTGTAAGATGACGTTGTAAACATTATAACAGGATATGTTTCTATTGTCAACATTGTTTGCAATGTAAACTTCGTACTTTCGGGCATATCCCGGGGAAGGATGGGGATGGAGAGTCACGTTGAACGTCAAAAACCAAAGCCATATCACCATGGGGATCTACGTAACGCGCTAATTCAGGCCGGGCTGGAAATTCTCGCGGAAGGAGGAGCGCAAGAGCTAGATTTGCGTAAAGTAGCGCGTCGTGCTGGTGTGAGTCATGCTGCCCCCTATCGTCACTTCGCCGACAAGCAGGCATTGGTTGCAGCCATAAACGAGGAAGGG
>DATMNR010000418.1:0-11685 GCA_035568795.1 Ktedonobacteraceae bacterium | reverse complement strand
TCTCCGGTAAAGACATTGATGCGAACAAAAGCCTCGTGTGTATCGAGGGTCTCAAGATCCAGAGAGAGGCATCCCTGGTAGAGCGTGGGATGATCTGTGGCTGCAGGAGATCCCGGCTTACCCTTCTTTTTGCCACTCTTTTCCCAGTTCGCACAGTTTGACAGATAGGAGCGGACTTTGCCAATCGCGTCCTTGATGACTGAGCGCCGGTAGGCAAAGGGCATACCTGGGAAGGCCTTTGTGAAATTCCAACCGGCCCTGGGAGAAGGATGGGCTGCCGTTTCGACGGTGGCCGCCTCAGCCCACGTCAAGATGGCGTTGGCCGATATTAAGCCTTCGCGCCATTCCAGGTGCTTCTGACTGTAATAGCTGACCCGCTCGGAAAGTTTGTCTGCATGCGCGAGACAAAAGTCGATGTAGAAGGCGCGTGCTGCAGTAAGCAGCTCTGCCGTAGCTTCGAGAGCTGCACGTTTCTCGGTATTGGCTCCTCCCTTGGTGCGTGTGCCCAAATCAAGCAGCAATATAGTGACTCTGCTGGCTTGCCCCATCTGGCGTTACCCCTCTCAAGAGCAAATGTTCTAACTGCTTTTAGTATATGGCGAGTAGCAGTTAGAGTCAAGTTTTTTTGGACCTTTGTCAAAAATTATGTCTTTTCATAGAGCTTTGAAAAGTGATACAATCTGCACATTGAGAAAGGATAAGCGACGTTTCTTTTCCAGGCATTTCTGAATGCAGAGTAAGGACTCTACGTCGCATGCACAAAGTAGTATGAGCGAAATCAAAGGACCAAATCCTGAAATTACTGAAGAAGCAGTACGTATTCTTGATGCCGCCAGTGCTGAAGGCATTCCCCTTCGATTGCTTGGTGGACTGGCGATCTACCTTCAAAGTCCGAGTGCAAGAACTCATGAACAGTTGAAGCGTTCTTACAAAGATCTGGATTTCGCGACATTATCCAAATTTGGGGCAAAAACAAGGACGTTATTTGCAAAACTAGGATATTCTGGTAACAAAACATTTAATGCGCTTCACGGACATCAAAGGTTGCTTTTTTACGATGATGAACATGGTAGGCAGGTCGATATTTTCATCGATCGCATGCAAATGTGCCATAACATCGACTTCAGATCTCGCATGTATGTTGACGAGCGTACCTTGTCGCCGGCTGATCTGTTGCTTACAAAAATGCAGATTGTTGAGGTAAACGAGAAAGATTTGCTGGATGTCGTAGCTCTGTTTATTGATCATGATGTTGTCAATGATGATCGTGGTATTCACTCTCAATATATCTCAAAGCTGGCATCGAATGACTGGGGGCTATATAAAACACTTGATGCAAATCTGAAAAAGGCCAGGACCTTTGCCTTAGACCGTAAATTCCCTGAGGATGTAGCAAGACGCATCGACACATTAATTGCTCATATCGAAGCACATCCAAAAACGATGTCATGGAAAGCGCGAGCGATGGTGGGTGAGCGCGTCCGCTGGTACGAATTACCTGAAGAACCTCGATAGTATCTGGTGCTCCTGCTTGACAGGAGTACCGTTTTGGAATGTATACAGTGACCATAAAATGGGAGAGTGAAAGGTTTTCACTAGTATTGATTTTTTATGTGAGTCACTGTATACTTGCTTGTAAGTTCACCTATGCTCGATAGGCGCTCTAGAGTTATCCCCTACTAGAGGAGTGAACATGGCAAAGCATCTTCGCTGTTATATGTGCTCCGACCTGCATGCTGCAAATCGTACCTACCGTAAGCTTCTCAACGCCATCAAAATGAACGTGTATGAAGCCCATGTCGTCCTTATCGCAGGCGATCTAACAGGCAAGGCCATTGTTCCAATCATCTCACAGGACAATGGACGCTATACTGCAACCTTTTTGGATAAAGATTACATCATAGAAACTGAGTCAGAAAGACAAAACTTGGAGAATAGCATCTCTGATATTGGCTACTACCCTTTCGTAACTGATCAGGAGATGGTCAATGCGCTCAGATTTGATGAGAAGCTAATGCACGAATTATTTCGTGAGAAAATGATCGAGCGGGTAAGCGAGTGGGTAGCTTTAGCTGAGGAACGTATTGGCAAGAGCGGCGTGCAATTTTACATGATGCCTGGCAACGACGATGATACTGGCGTCGATGACATGATTGCACAATCTAGCTATGTCATCAACCCCGTCGGTAAAACCATGCATCTAAACGAATTTCACGAGATGATCAGCTTCGAATATGCCAATCCAACCCCCTGGCATACTCCGCGTGAATGGAGCGAAGAAGAATATTACGAACGTGTGAAAGTAGGTGCAAGTATTCTTAACAATGTGGGCAACGCCGTTTTTATGATTCACGTTCCCCCTTATGATAGCGGTTTAGATACTGCACCAGAACTTGACAAGACGCTACGACCCAGAGTGACGATGGGCGATGTCTTGCGAGTTCCTGTTGGGAGTACAGGCGTGCGACGAGCTATACAGGAGCTACAACCACTGGTCAGTGTGCATGGTCATGTGCATGAATCTGGTGGTCAGAGCAAAATCGGTCGCACAACCTGTTTCAATGCTGGAAGCGAAGCCAACCAGGGCATCCTGCGTGGCTTTGTTTTTGATCTTGGTAAAGACAAACTGGAACGGGCTTTTCGTGTCCAGGGGTAAGTCAGGGTGCTTCAATCATTGCGCCTCATTTATAATAATATTCATTACTGGCACAATGTGAGTTGCGCCCTTACAGCATGAAAGGGGTTCGCACTCATGGCAAAATCTACTGCTCCAAGTGGATTATTCGTCAGGCAGGCGTCTGGATTGGTGCGTGATGTTAGTATGACGAACGCGCTCTTCTTCAATATCGCTGCCTTCGTAGGAACGGCTGTAGGCTGGGCTATTGCTTTCTACGCTCTCTATCCAGAATGGGTAGCATTTAATATCTCGGCGTATGCCTACATGGCTGTTCTCACAGGTATCTTCTGTTACTTCCTTGGAATGATCTTCGCTAGCCTCACCACGGCAATGCCACGAAGCGGAGGCGACTATGTTTTTACTTCACGCATCATCAGCCCATTCTGGGGCTGGATTGAGAGCTGGACGCTCGTTGGATCAGCACTGACCATCATCGGCTTTGAAATCATCGTTGCAACTCACAATATCCAATTGACAGCCATCCTGCTTGGCGTTGCCTTTCCTACGAGCGTTTTTAATGGTGCCACGAACTGGCTCCAGGATACGACCAGCAAATTTATTGTTGGAATCATTATCTTGCTTGTGATTGCCGGTATTGCGGTCTTGAAGACGCGCACGTTCCACAAAGTTGTGATGGGCCTTACCATCTTTGCTATTGTCGCGGTTGCCATCAATTTCATTGGAGCTTTCACAGTAAATCCAGACTCTATGAGTAATGCCTTGCCAGCTCTCGGCACCTCGTCCAAAGAGATTATAGCTACAGCTACTAAAGCAGGTTTTTCGCTAGGCAGTCCGAACTTCTCTTTGCTGGGATTGGTTGGCCTGGCAGGTCTGGCGAGCGTGATACTCTTCCAATACATTGGCTTTCAATTCTCCTCATACATTGCTGGCGAAGTGAAAGGCAATGTCAGGCGCGCGGTCATGATTGCAGTAATCGGAGCACTGGTTTTCGCTGTATTCATGAACTCTATCTATATGGATGTTCAGGGCTTTCACTTCGGTTTTACCATGGTCAATGCCTGGGGATACCTCTACTGGTTCACTTCTAATGCCCCTTTAAATGGTCAACCGCCATTTACTCCAGTGATGTTAACTGCTGTGCATCCACAATTTTGGCCACTGTGGCTGATTGTGGCTCTGGGTAACATTACATTGAACATCCTACTTTGCCCCGTATATGCGATCTTCCTCTCGCGTATTGTGCTGGCCTGGGCGCTTGATCGACAGGTACCCGAATGGTTCAGTATCGTGAATGAGCGCACGAATGCACCGCTACGCGTGATCATTCTCGCTGTCTTGATCGGAGGCGTATTCTATATACTGACGTTCATCAATCAATGGTTCCCGTCTGTTAATATTTACCTGTCCCTGGCAAGTGCAACTTTCTTTGGCATCTTACTGGCGGGTTTAACTTGGATCATGCCAGGGCTAAATGCTATACTGATACCATATCGTCGCCCTGATCTCTTCCAACTCACGAACAACACTCGTAAGTTCCTGGGCCTGCCTCGCCTGGTCTGGTGTGGGATCATCTGGTTGATCTTTATTGTACCTGTGTACGTGGGGGCGTTTGGATATCCTGTTTATCAAGGCCTGATAGCGTCAGGTACATCCTACTTATCGTTGTCCAACTCCGCTGGCGTCGGCTGGGCGCTTATTTTCCTTGTGATTGGAATAGTAATCTATTTCGTAATGAGGGCTGTAAATACCAGTCGTGGAATCAATGTCAAGATGATTTTCCAGGAGTTGCCGCCTGACTAATAGGAAATCTACGAAACAATATAGAGCCTGCTCAGTGGAACACTGCTGAGCGGCTCTATACCTATTTTCTCCCCGTTAATCGTTACTTCATACGTAACTGGATGAACACGCACCGGAGGTGTTGCATCGTTGAATAGCATGTCCTTTTTGCCTACTGTGCGCGTATTTTGCACAGGTTGAAGTTGACGATACCCATGTACACGTTTTTGTAATCCAGCGTTAAGCGAAGCCTGCGAAACAAACGTAATTGAGAGAGCACCAGCGCTGTGACCTCTTCCGCCAAAAAGCGGGCCATACACTCTTGGTTCAGCTCCCTCTACGGTTGCATTACCATCACCAAGAGCTCCCCAGGCTGGCATGCCACCTTTGATAACCAGGTTTGGTTTGATACCAAAAGACCGGGGACGCCATAATACTACATCTGCCAACTTTCCCGGTTCCAACGTTCCCACATGCTGAATTAAACCGTGCGTAATTGCTGGATTGATCGTATATTTTGCAAGAAAACGCAGTACACGATTGTTAGAATCAGTCACTTCTGTTTTCGGGGTATCCTGAGCTTCCATCGCATGGGCCATCTGCCATGTTCGCTGGATGGTCTCGCCTATACGCCCCATTCCGAGCGAATCTGAAGCTGTAATACTAATCGCCCCAAGATCATGCAGTGGTGTCTCGGCTGCCATTGTAGCTGGTCGTATGCGGTGTTGTGCTGCCAGCACATCTTCGGGAAATGCCGGGTTCAATCCATGTACAGCCATGATCATATCGAAGTGTTCGGCAACAGTATTCACGGTGTAAGGAATGGTTGGGTTCGTTGATGAAGGAATCACGTTTGGCTGGGACACGATTTCAAGTAAATCATAGGGGCCTCCCCCTGCGCCTTCAGCATGATAAGCATGGACCGCTCGGCCTGCAACCGCCTCAATCGTATCACTCAATTCTGCTGATTCGTTCAGGCCGTCTGTATGCATCGCGACAGCAACATCCATCTGTTCGGCAACTGAGAGACAGCAATCGATGACACTGGGAAAGGCTGCCAGGTCTTCATGAATTTTCAACCCACCTGCGCCAGCCTCTATGCTCTGCATCAAACCCTGTGGTCGACTGCTGCACCCTCTTGCTAGAAAACAGACATTAATCGGAACATCCTCAAATGTCTCGAACATGCGCTGTAAAAAGAAATCTGGATTGACCCCGACATTCCACATCGGACCTGCATCCATTGCTACAAAGGTGGTGATGCCCGAAGATAACGCAGTGCCAAACAGGCGTGGGCTGAGCAAATGAACGTGACTATCTATGCCACCAGGTGTAGCAATCAAACCATCACAGGGTAGGACAGCGGTACTTGTCCCAATCAAGAGGTCAATGTTCTCGCTTATATCTGGATTACCAGCGCGTCCAATGCCAACTATACGACCTTCTTTGATACCAATGTTGCCTTTGATTATGCCTAGCACTGGATCGAGAATAATGGCGTTGGTCAGTACAATATCTAGTTCGCTCTCGCGTCCCAATCTGGAGTTTGCCATCAATCCATCACGTACTGTTTTGCCGAATCCTGCCAGCACTTCATCTCCATAGGAGGTGTAGTCGTGCTCGATACGTATGTTCAGGTTTGTATCGCCTAAACGTAGAGTATCGCCTGTTGTGAGACCATAGCGGGCATGATACTCTTTGCGGCTCATTTCAAAAGGCACAACCGCACCTCTTTCGTTTCTCCCGGCTCCCAACGTATGGCACCACCGGCAGGGATATCTAGATGATAGCCCCTGGCCTGTTCACGATCAAAGTGCATGCGCTGATTGATTTCCCAAAAAGGCATATGCGAAGTGATTTGTACAGGATGATCTGATGTGTTCATAACTGTGAGCGTAATTGTTGGTTTACCTGCATTAATAGGGATTGTGTCAGGTAGAGAAGGTTCTGAAATACGCTCTTTTTCACCGAAATCCTTTCCTAGCCTTCGAATGGGGTGATGAAGTACAACCAATTTGGTCCCATCGTCAAAGAGAGGCTCAATATAGATTTTTGATGCGAGCTCAGGTACCCCTTCCATCACATCAGCTTCTGTCAGTACCTGCATGCCGTGTGTGATTACCTCATCGTAGCCGCTTCCAACACGTGCTTCCTCCATCACTTCATCGCATATGAGTGCTACTGCTTCTGGATAATTGAGCTTAACCCCTCGGGCCCGTCGTTTACGGGCAAGTTCAGCAAGTGTAAAGATAGTAAGCCGATCTTGCTCTTTGGGTGTTAGTTTCATACTGTTGTTACTTTACATTCACTTAAAGGGGTCAGTTGTGTACTCCAATCTGGCTTGTAATTGCCTTAGGAGTTATAACTTTTCTATCTTTTACATTCTTCATGGATACCGGTATCACTTCCTGTTCATCTTTAGAAAGGCTTGGAGTGTGCAATGCAATAGCTATAACTTCGTCCATATGTTCAACTGGAACAAAGTGAAGTTCTTTCATTATTTCTCTCGGAACATCATTCAGGTCATTTACGTTGCGTTTGGGGAGAATAAATGTCTTGATACCTGCGCGATGCGCTGCCAGAACTTTTTCTTTGACTCCACCTATTGGTAGGACGCGACCTCGCAACGTAATTTCTCCAGTCATTGCAACATCACGTCGAGTGGCTCGTTTTGTGAGTGCAGAGATTAATGCAGTCGCCATAGTAATGCCTGCTGATGGTCCATCTTTGGGTATTGAGCCTGCTGGTAAATGCAGATGTATATCGTACTTCTCGTAAAAACTGCTCTCTACACCTAGTTGACCGGCGCGTGAGCGTGCATAAGATAGCGCAGCCTGTGCTGATTCTTTCATTACATCGCCAAGTTGCCCTGTAAGTGTCAAATGGCCGTGTCCTTCCATAAGTGTAGCCTCAACAGTTATCAAGTCTCCCCCAGCATTGGTCCATGCAACTCCTGTTGCAACCCCTGGTTCATCTTTTTCCTCAGCTAGTTCGTAGAAGTGTTTTTGCGAACCCAGGTAATCGACAAGTTTTTCCACAGTCACTTTTGTTTTGGTACGTCTCCCTTCTACCACTTTGCGCGCCACTTTGCGCATCACCGAGGCAATCTCGCGCTCCAGGTTGCGTACTCCTGCTTCAAATGTATAGTTCCGAATAATATGACGTAAGGCTTCATCCTCAATTTCAACACGTGAAGATTTTAGTCCATGTTCTTGCATTTGTTTGGGGATCAAAAACTTGCGGGCAATGTGTACTTTTTCTTCTTCTGTATACCCGGGGAGTTCAATAACCTCAAGACGATCGCGCAGAGCTGCTGGAATGGGGTGTAAGACATTCGCTGTGGTTAAAAAAATAACCTTTGAGAGGTCGTAAGGTATCTCCAGGTAATGATCGGAGAACGCGTGATTTTGTTCGGGATCGAGTACCTCTAATAATGCTGCTGATGGATCACCCCGAAAGTCGGCACCGATCTTGTCGATTTCGTCAAGCACAAAAAGCGGGTTTGTGGTGCTCGCTGTTTTCATTGTTTGCATGATACGGCCAGGCAATGCTCCTACATAGGTGCGTCGATGTCCGCGAATCTCGGCTTCGTCATGCACACCTCCGAGCGATAGACGAACAAACTTGCGATTGAGTGCTTCGGCAATTGAGCGGCCGAGTGAAGTCTTCCCAACACCAGGAGGTCCCACAAAGCAAAGAATTGGACTACGCGTATTTTCAGAGAGTTTACGCACAGCTATATACTCAAGGATGCGCTCTTTTACCTTCTCAAGGCCATAATGTTTTTCTTCGAGAATTCTAGCCGCTTCATTGATGTCCAACTGATCAATAGTTGCATTGTTCCAGGGAAGACAGACAAGCCAATCCAGATATGTGCGGATCACCCCTCCTTCGGGAGCCATCGAGGGTGTCGAATTTAGGCGATCTAGCTCTTTGTTTGCCCTGGCTTTTACCTCTTCAGGCATACTCGAGGACAGTATCTTCTCACCTAGATCTGCATTTTCGCGAAATGACGGGTCCGTTTCACTTAATTCTCGTTGTATAGCTTTTAGTTGCTCTCGTAGAAAATATTCCCGCTGGTTTTTATCGACTTCAAGCTGTACCTGGTTTTGGATGTGATTCTCAAGTTCCAGAATATTCAATTCCTTCGTAAGCAAGATACAAGTCTTCTGCAATCGATCCTCAATACTGAAAGCCTCCAGGATACTTTGACGAACTGCAATTGGTGGTTCTATTGCAGAGACAATAAAATCTGCCAACCAGCCTGGTTGATCAATATTCATAGCAGTGATATATGCCTCTTCAGGTAGGATATTGCTTAGTTTTACACATTTTTCGAAAAGAGCCTGGGTCGCTCGCACTAATGCCTCAACTGTGAGTGTGCGTTCTGTATCTTCGTTTACTATTTCTGCACGCACACGCATAAAAGGGCTTTGTTGCGTGTATTCAAGACGACGTAAACGTCTTTGGCCGTGTAGAAGCACACTGGTCGTACCATCAGGCATTTTCAGTACTCGATCAACCATTCCCTCTACACCGACGCTATAGACGTCGTCCTGCCCTGGGTCTTCAAGATCCTCATTCAATTGCGTAACTACAAACAAGATGCGATCTTTCTTCATTGCCTCTTCGATAGCCTTTAATGATTGCTCTTGGCCTACAATCAAGGGCGTAACCAGGTTCGGTAGCAAGACTGTATTGCGAATTGGCAAAAGTGGCAAATGCAGTATATCTTTTTCAGTTAAGTCAGTATTACTATGTAGTTGCTTCCTCGTGGATGTCCGAGTGGTCTTCTTGGTGACCATATATCCCCTCTCGACGGCTATGAAAATTGGTGATTGTAAGTGTCTTTGCATTATAACGTTTCACAATCCGTAAAAGTTATTATTTGCCTGAAGATCATGTTAAATTCCTAGAAAAGTTTTTGTGAAATCGTGTTTAGGTACATAACGCTGGTTGATCCAACAATTTTGACATGTAAAATTCATCTATAAATTGGCCATTTAGTAGCAGCGAATGTCTTTTCGTTCCCTCGATTGCGAACCCTTGTTTTTTGTACAATGCTATTCCCGCAGTGTTATGAGTCATAACTGTTAACTCTAAACCATGCATTGTGTTTCAGCATTAAGTTGCTTACAGAGGTTTAAAAATTGCTTCGCATCGCTTTCACGTATCGTTCGAATAATCATCAAGCATACATTGTTGTAACTGATACAAGTGATATAACCGTTACAAACGTTACAAGTGCGACATCAGCGACAAGTGCGACAAATGTTGCAAGTTTGTGGTATCAACATACTTGAATAGTTCTGCTAGAAAGATATAGTTTTATTATTCTTAGGCAAGATTCATTTGCATCTGACAGCTTCTGATGAACAAACATATCCCGGAATGTCATTCTGAGCGCCAGCGAAGAATCTAACAAGATGCGCACCGAGATTCTTCGCTGGCGCTCAGAATGACGCCATATGATCGTCCACACAATCACAAACTATGCTGTATCATTGAACCTTGCCTTACAATTTACATGCGTTCTAGATCAACAACTGTTCTCTCATTGCCAATGTTACCTGTATTCAGCGTGGTTTTCGGTTCAAGTAGCAATACGTGTACTTCATCCTTAGCTATGGGTAGATGCTCAACACCTCTTGGTATAATGACGAACTCGCCCTCTTCTAAGAAAATATCCTGGTCCCGAAGCTTAATCAGCAAGCTTCCCTTTACAACAAGGAACAGTTCATCCTCTGTTTCATGGTGATGCCAGACGAATTCGCCTTTGAATTTGACGAGTTTGACGTAGGAATTGTTGAGTTCACCCACAATTTTTGGGCTCCAATACTCCTGGAACAGGCTAAATTTTTGTCCGAGATTGACTTTGTCCACCGTTTGCTCCTTTGCTGGTTCTAATTAGAGGGCACTTCATTGAGGTGCCAGAAGTTATCAAAATATAAATAAACTTTCTCTATCAGTTTATGTTACAATGGCAGCAATTCTGATAGAACTTTACGTAAAAGGTATGAAAAGGTTACAGAGGAATGCGTATAAAAGGTATAAGTACCTCGATGGGCATAGCTATCACTATTCTAATTGCTGGATTTACTGTACAAATTACTGATAATCTGGACATTTTTGGTAAGAATAGTTATATTCCACTTATCATTGGCCTTGGTATGATTGCTGTTGGTGTTGTGTTCTTCCTGCTTTTGCGTCTGATCACAAAAAATAGATCAGCCAGGAAGAATGCCTCTGATAACTAAAAAGCTCAAGCTAAGTCCCGACTCTTAAATAGTGAGCCCAATATCCCTGCCATTGCCCATATCTTTCCGCAAGGCGTTTCAGATCCTCACGACTCAATTCTTCACCGTAACTATATACTTTGGATGCTGCTTCAATTAGCCTTGTCTCGGTCAGGGGTATATACTCCATGCGTCCCAACCCACGAACCATGATAAATGTTGCAGACCATTCTCCAATTCCCTTGATATTGCGAAGCCAGGCTTCGACTTCTTCGTCCGGGGCTGACTTCAGGAATTCATCGTCGACTTCACTGAATGCTCTTGCTGTAGCTATCAGGTATTCGGCTCTCCGATCGTTCCGGATCACCTTCAAAATCTCGCCATAGTCAGCAACCGCTATTTGGATTGGCTCTGGGAAAGCCCAATAGTCGTTTCCGTCTATTACTAAGTGATTACCATATTTCTCAATCAATGCTTGCTTTGTCTTCTGTGCTATTTTCATCGGATTGCGTTGTGTGAGCACGGCCCAGCAAGCATTTTCAAATGGTGTTAAGAACTTGACCTGGTGGTATCCATACAGGATCTCAATTATTGGAGCGAAGTCAGCATCTTCTCGACCGATGCGATAGAAGGGCTGGAGATCATCTCTCAAGCTCAAGAAGAATGTTATTCGTTCGACTACAGCATTTTGTGTATCTTCGGCGATAGGTTCAGCAGAAAAAAGTGTGTATTCCAGTCGAGGGTGCTCTGTCGTACCAATTGAGGTCAGTTTAAAAACAATGGTTTGCCCATCAATGCTGATTGCTTTAGTCAGAGCGTGTGAGGAGATTGCCTGTTCCCGCCTGGTGGGCATGAACACTCCTAAAAAGTTTAGAGACTTGTCAAAGTCGAATGGAGGAGTTGAGGTGAGTGTGCCAGTTTCTGTATACATGTTCAATCTTCACTTTCAAAATAGGCGCTTATTGGCCAAACCTTAAAGTCTTTGAAATATCTGTATTGTACTTCACCAATACCTTGATAGGCGTTATTGTT
>DATMNR010000417.1:0-6464 GCA_035568795.1 Ktedonobacteraceae bacterium | reverse complement strand
AGTGTGTGCAAGCTGACGGCGCGCGTGGAGACTTCGCGCTCTGCTCGGCTCAGGCTGAGCAGAGCCGGTTGTGTGCCGCCTACTCTCTCGCGCTGTGACTCAATCGCCGAGCGACCAATATCGCGTCTGGCGAATAGGAGCACGCTTCCCACCAGGCACAGCACGGAAAGACCCAGCGGAACCAGCGCCGCCAGCGGCTGGTCAGGGAAACCGGCAATCAGCGGGCGGTTGAGGTTGTAATAATAGAGCGGCGAGAGGTATTGGACCCAGGCGCCGTTCAGTTCCCGTCCAACCATTTCCAGGAGCACGAACAGGATCAACAGCCCGCTTGCCCAGCCTGCTGCCGCGCGGCGGCCGGTAGTCAATTGGGAGATGAGCAGCGCCACCATGCCAAAGAAGAAGGCAAACAGGCTCAGATTCAGCCCCGCCAACAACGCCCTGACAAAATCGACGTGTCCACCGCCAAGAGCGGCTTCGCCGGCCACGACCCCCAGCGCGAACAGCACCGCGATCACCAGCAGTGCAATCGCGAGCGCCCCCACCTTCTCCAGCAGCAGACGAGCGCGTGACTGTGTTGTAGCGAGCAGGACATCCATCGTGCCGCGTTCCTCTTCCCCCCGCACCAGGCGGGCACCAGCCAGGATGGGCCAGATGCTGAGTAAGAGCGGCCAGATGGTTTCCATGTAGCGAAAGGTGATATACCCCTCGGGGGTATTCATCGCGTAGGGATCGCCGAGAAAACTGAGGATGCGCACTAAGCTGAAATAGGCCGTAACCACAGCTGGTGTGGCTGTGCCTACCACGGCGACCATGAACAAAGCCATTCCGAAGCCCCAGGCCAGCATCGGTACCCGGTAATCTCGAAGCGATTTGCTCAAAATGCTGCGAAACATCGTACACCTCCTATCCGGCGAGCGCAGAAGGCTGCTGCTCCGGCTCGTAGAAGCGCAGGAAGACCTCTTCCAGCGTTGGCTCGTGTGTCGTAATATTCGTCGCGTTGTGCTGGCTGGCGAGGTGAATGATCTCCGTCAATTCACCCTGGACGTTCAGTTGCAGAGTGTGTTCATCCACTCCTTGAGCCACTTTTGCCACACTGGCGACATTTTTGAACCATTCCACAGAGGCAGGACCAGCGAAGCTGATTTCCACATCATGCTGGTGGATGTCTTTGAGTGCCGAGACATGATCGATTTTGACCAGGCGACCTTCGCGGATGATTGCGACGCGATCGCAGGTCTGCTCTACTTCGGGTAGGATGTGTGAGGAGAGGAAGACGGTGCGTCCCTCAGTGTGGATCTCGGCTACCATTTTATAGAATTCCTGCTGGTTAAGAGGGTCCAGCCCACTGGTTGGTTCATCCAGGATGAGCAGGCGCGGCTTGTGCATAAAGGCTTGCACTAACCCCAGCTTCTGTTTGTTGCCGTGCGAATATTCACGGAACCGTTTGCTGGGATCCAAGCCCAGGCGTTCGACCAGTGCTCGGACATTTGATTGGTCAACGCCGCCGCGCAGGTGACCCAGGTATTCGATGATCTGCGCGCCGCGCAGGCCAGGATCGAAGGTGAACTCGCCGGGCAGGTAGCCGACCAGCTTCTTGACCTCGGTGTACTGCGTCCAGCAATCCAGGCCGCCGATTGTGGCGCTGCCACTGTTTGCGTGCAGCAGTCCCATCAGGGTGCGCATGGTAGTGGTTTTGCCCGCTCCGTTTGGGCCCAGGAAGCCGAAGACCTCGCCCTCCTGAATGTCGAAGGTCACATCGATAATGCCCCGGCTCCTGCCGTAGCTTTTGGTGAGTTGATTGGTCTGAATAATTGCTGACATGCGTTTTTCCCTTTTGCCAGATCTGACTGGCATAACATCGCATTACGACTTCATTTCAACTTCGTTGTTTATTGGTGAGCTAAACCACTCTTTCAGCGTTTGGTCGTCAACGAGAGTCAAGGAACCCGCAGGCACTCCCAGTACGCGCTCAAATGCCTCGGTATAGGCGGCGACGGTGCGCTCAGCGCGTTGCAAATCGTCGCGCTTCGGATCAAACGAGTAAAGCAGCGCGCCAATCGTTTCTCCCGCGTCTTGCGCCAGAGACGTAAGCACTTCGCCTACCTGATCGGGGTAAGTGACCGTCATAACGCCTTCCTGGATACCCTGGTGGATAATCTCGGTGAGGAGAGGCGCAATCTTGCGGATCCCAATTGCCCGCAGCTTCTGGCGCACGATGGCGTTGTCGTCGGTGAACCAGACGCGCAACAGCGCGAGAAAAAAGGCTTTCTGTCCGACCTTCCACCGGTTAAGTGTTGCTAAGTAGCGTCCGAATTTGTCGAGGGCAGGCAGGGCTGGATCATGCACAATGGGCAGGAGGAGCTGTACCGCCTCTTCTCCCATGCATTCGATCAGTGCTTCCAGCAACGCTTGTTTGGAGTCGAAGTAGTGATAGAACGCTCCTTTGGAAATCTGGAGGTCATCTAGTATGTCCTGGATTGTCATTTGCTCATAGCCGCTGGTATAGATGAGTCTTTGGGCTACATCGAGAATGGCATTGCGCTTCCCCGTGTATTCTTCTTCTTTGATGATGCGTGCCATTATCACTCCCCTTTTTAAACCGACCGTCGGTTTATTTATGCTAAAAATATAGCAGAGGGAACGCTTGTTGTCAATAGGAAACAGAGCCAGTTAGTGATCCATAGAACAAATGTGATAAGGTTATGATTTAACCTTGCTCTGATTTACACTGTTGGCAAATCTCGCTTGTTGAACACAACCAATCCAGCAATTCCCAAAATCAAGCCTGCAACGACCAGCACCCAGGGATACCACCACGTCAATTGATGGTTTATAAGTGTATCTATAGCAGGCGCATAGTAAAACGGCATAATCTTGAGCAGCCAGCTTATTTTGTCTGTGAGTTGGCCGATCGTATTAATCAGATAGGCCAGTGCAATGATGCCCACAGCAGCTCCGCCAGCCGCGCGGCTGGCATTCATAAATGATCCAAAAAACATGCCCAACCCTACTGCGAAAAACATGAAAGCCCATTGCACGAGTTGCGTAATCCACAGCCATTGCCAGTTAATATCGGCATTATTAACGATGAACGTATCGATCCAGACTCCCAGAACGATTAACAAGCCGATGATAGCACCGCAAATTATCGCGCCTAGCCAGCTTTCCAGGTAGTAACGTGTGCGGCTGATCGGCCGGGACAGAGCCAGGTCAATCGTTCCATTCTCAATCGTCAGAGGTATAGCAACTCCCCCAATCCAGGCCAGGATTCCACCGAACAGCAAACCATAGAAGGAACTGTAAATTTCAAGTCCCAGGAATGCTGTAAAGCCCGAAAAGTGTGCGATATGTCCCCCTACGATACCTGATATAAGACCGGAGGACAGGTATGTCCCCAGGTTGGCTTGGCTTATAGAAGGGTAGAGAAACGCCAGAAGTAGAGCAAACAATACACCATAGAAACAGCCCGCAACTAGCAGTGTTCTCGCATTGATGATCGACCATACCATAATGGTCAATCCTCGTGTACGCTTCTTAGGTACTGGAATACTCTTCGATATCGTCGTCGTAGCCATCTTTGTATCTCCTCTTGTACTACTCACTGTTTCGTCGTGGTTACTTTTTCTGGCTCTTCGTAAAACTTCAAGAACACTTCCTCAAGTGGCGCCTCTTCGGCTTGCATCCTCACGACCTCGTGGCGGCTGAAAGACTTGATCAGCGGGTCCATACTACCACTCACGTTCAGATGGTAAGCGCGATTGTTCTTCGTGACATCGATCACACCTGGGATGCGCGTCAGTTCTTCTTCCGTCACCATGTCGCCAAACTCTACCGTTACTCGTTGCCCGGCTCTCTCCCTTAGTTTTTCTACCTCCTCTACAGTAACCAGTTCTCCATTGCGGATGACCGCTACCCGTTGGCACACCTTCTCCACATCGCTCATGATGTGCGAACTCATGAATATGGTCTTCCCTCTTGCCTGCTCTTCTAACAGCAATTCGTTGAAAACTCTCTGCAACAATGGATCAAGGCCAGATGACGGCTCGTCCAGGATCAGTACCTCGGGATCACACATAAAAGCCAGCACAATACCGATTTTCTGCCGCATGCCCTTGGAGTAACTTTTCATGGGCCGCTTTGTCTCCACATTAAAGCGTGCTACCAGATCGTTCAGCAATATTGGCTCGAGGCCCTGCAAGCGTGAGAAGTAGTCGATAACCTGTTTACCGGTCATTGTTCCAGGCAAACGAACATCACCCGGCAAGTAGCCAATGTGCTGGTGCAACTCCAGTTTATCTCGTTGCGCATCCAGCCCCTTGATACGAATCTTTCCTGCCGAAGGACGAATGACATCCAACATGCAGCGTATCGTCGTAGTCTTCCCCGCACCATTCGGTCCCAGAAAACCGAAGATTTCACCACGCTCCACGCTCATCGAGATGCCGCGAACTGCCTGTATCTTGCCATACGATTTTTCTAGTTTATCAATCACGATGACTGGCTCTTGAGTGGTCATGATTCCAACTCCTTTTGCATGACTTTAATTGCATCAACTTCCTGATCAAGATACTCACTGAGAGCATTCGATACTTCTTGTAATGTTCCTGCATCTGTCACAGTATTGCGTGGTTCAAGTGCGCGTTGTACCGTATCAGCCAGCAACTCAACCATTTCTTCGTCAGAAACTTTGAACTCTTCTGGCATCCACTGTTCAGCCAGCAAAAATCCTATCCAGACTGCGCTAAATATATATGTCTGTTCACGTATGCCAATATCAGAGCTTACCATACCATGGCTACGTAGGAAGGTAAGAAAATTCTTGTAATTTTCTATTCGTTGTGGATACGTTGCGCTACTATATTCTCTACTTGCAACTTCTCCCAACATCTCGGTATCATTCAGGAACACTGCTTTGATGAGAGCATTATTTATCAAAGCAAGCGTAGCATGTTTTACAAAGCCATGTAACGTTGAACCTTCAGGATCACTTGCAATACGTTGCTTCAAATCCTCAGCAAACTTGAAATCCTCGCGTATGAGCAGAGCCATAAACAGGTCTTCTCTTGTCTTCCAGTGCAGGTAGATTGTGCCTTTGGCTACTCGTGCCTGCTTCGCAATGTCATCAATAGTTGTTTTCTTATAACCCCATCGCAAGATCAATTCAGCAGCGGCATCTAGAATGCGGTCAGCGCGTTCTTGACGCCATGATCGATCTTTCTCTTTAGGCCTGGCTGAGACCCGTTCAGTTGTCAATTATTCTTCCCTCCTTGACCATATGACTAAATAATCTAAAAAAGTCATATGGTTATCTGGTCATAATTGTAGCGTGAAGTTCTAAAAAAATCAAGGGGTTTTCTATTAAAAAATGCCTACTTGATTATTGTAGAGATGTGGAATATACTCAAGAAGTGCTTTCTCAGGAGGAGCCTGAGTTCACAGCGATCTGAACTCAATGCATATAGTAAAATTTATTTACGAGAAGGAGTAATCATCATGCTTCATAACGTACTGTGGGGAATCGTCATCCTGCTTTTAGTCATCGGGCTCTTGGGTTTTTTCTTTCGTCTTGCGGGAGGAATAATTCGTATTTTGATTGCTATAGTTGGAATTATTATCATATTGAATCTTCTCGGATATTTATTTCACTGGTTTTAGCCATAGAGACGCAGTAAGCGTTTCCTTGAGAGAAATCCAGGGAACTTTCGGATATAAAAGTCATAGCAACCTTGAGTAAACTTTAGAATCATCGTATACTTGTTGATGGAGTTAGCTTGAAAAAGACAGAACAGTAGACTTTTCTCAGCGCTCGTGACCATGCAGGGACTATGCCATGAGAACCCAGACAGATGCTAGATTAACGCTCTCCTATCTTAGAAAACTAGAACGAGAGAATTATCTAGCCCTGGCAGCAGTTGTACTCTTAAGCGCTGCTGGCTTTTGCGGATTACTCTACCATATAGGTGGAAGTAGTTACCCCGATTATGTCTCCAACATCATGTATCCTCTGACTTCGTTTGTAGGGGCTGCGATGGCTTTTATTACTGCTTTTCGAGCGCGTTACGGGCCATTGAAATTGCAGCCCTCTCGCCAGCTTGCGTGGCTCCTGGTTGGTCTGGGTCTTTTGGCAAATTGCTTAGGTGGACTTTACTATACCTACCTGGATCGTACCAATCAGGTTGTCTTTCCATCTTATGCAGATATCGGGTTCATGCTCATGTATCCCCTGGTTTTTTGTGGCCTGTTCCTGATGCCCACTACATTGAAGTTTCGCAAGGGTATTGCTCTCGATGCATTAATTACAACACTTAGTATTTTAGGTGTAAGCTGGTTTTTCTTCATTGACAAGGTATTCAGGGTACAGGTAGAGTCTGATGTCACACAATCACAACTCTTTGTGTCGGTAGCCTATCCAGTCTGGGATATGCTTCTGATTCTTGCTATTGTGCTGCTCTTTTTTCGACGGC
>DATMNR010000416.1:0-15414 GCA_035568795.1 Ktedonobacteraceae bacterium | reverse complement strand
AGATGTGTTACATTGAAAAGACATATTTTGTGAGATCACTGGCGCTTCTGAAAGTGTGAGTGCGCTATGGTCAGGTAGCAAATAACCAATTGTAAAACTCCCTCCTATGATAGGATCATGTATAGTTGCCTGCGCATTGACAAGACAGGTTCCTCTAGCAAGCGTTGCAGGTAAGTAGATAGTAAAGCCCAGGCCCGCCTCAACATCAGACCATTCTGTTATTGTCCTTGGGGTTCCCGGCGCTAAAGTTGCTGTCGGAGTTTCAGTACTTCCAACCGTGATTGTAGCAGTTACGCCAGGAGTTACAGTAGTTGTCGAAGTAGCTGTAGAGGTTACCCCTGGAATAGCGCTAGCAGTCGCAGTCGGTGTTACTGCCCCTTCGTCACGAAACAGCATTGATGGTTTTCCACACCAATGAAGTTGCGCGAGCGTAAGCTCGGATGGCGTTGCCGTGGCTGTAGCAGAGCCTTGACTGCCACCAAATGAAAATGAAGTTGAACATGCAGCAAGAAATACATTTGATAGTAAGAGAAAAGCAGCTAGAAAGATGCATACTAATCTACCTGGCGAATGTTTTAAATAAGACGATATCCGAGATACAAACATATAATCTCCTAATAATCCAGTTAATCTATCTGGAAAGTTGCGAATAGCATGAACACATCGATATTCCAAGAAGGTTGTTAAATAGAATGCTCTTTTCGCCTAGTATATAGCAAATGAAAAGATTTTCCTATGAAATAGCTCTCACTTTTCAACCAAAAAAGGGCTTTACAGCGTTTTGATTTAATGCTACTATTACCCACTGCATCATTGAAATTTAAACGTTTGGCCAGTCCGTTCTGTATTAACTTGAATAAGAAATTAGTCTAATATACCTATTTTTATGTATGATAACCGTCTTAAAAGTACAGTGTCTAATATACTCTACTTCAAAAAGTTTAAGCTTATCGATATTTTTATTGATTATGATCGTTACCCATGAGGTAATAGCATTTGAATGCGAAGCAAATCTGGCAAACGACAATAGAAAAAGTGCAATCAAGAGTTTCGCCAGCCGTATTTACAACATGGTTCCAGGGTACTGCGGCCATCTCCTTTCAAGACGGCGTTTTTGTCGTGCGCGTCCCAACGACCTTTGCCAAGGCACACTTGGAGGGACGTTTTCTGGATTTGATTCGCTCAATCCTGTCCGAAGTTACAGCAAGGCCTGTGGAAGTACGTTTTGTCGTAGCCAGAGAGAATCCAGACCAGGTAAGCGATCCTATAGATGAATCGTCCTTTACTTCGCCTAAGCGAGGATACCGTATTCCCAAAAGTCGACTGACACCGTTACAGCGTGAAAAATCCAGGTTAGATGCAACGCTGGCACCATCCAACTCCACCGGGTCCATCGCTCCATATACTGCTGCGCGTAGAGGCGTCGAAATTAATGACTCCTCAATTGGAGAATTCGATCACTACGTTGATAAGAGAAAACCAACCAATGTTTCCAGGAATGTTCAGCCTGGATTGCTGCCATTACCACTAGGCGGAGAGGGATTACTCAACCCTCGCTATACGTTCAGCTCATTTATCATGGGTAAATCAAATCAGCTAGCCCATGCTGCTTCCCTTGCAGTTGCTGAGAATCCTGGCAGCGTTTATAATCCGCTCTTTTTTTACGGCGGTGTTGGCCTTGGCAAAACCCATCTGCTGCATGCTATTGGGCATGTCGGCGAATTGGCAGGGCTGAATGTGCTGTATGTTACCTCTGAAAAGTTTACCAACGAAATCATAAACGCTATTCGTTTCCAGCAAACTGAAGAATTCCGTGCAAAGTACCGGCAAATAGATATACTGCTTGTTGATGATATACAGTTCATCGCAGGCAAAGAATCAACCGAAGAAGAATTTTTTCATACCTTTAATACGTTACATGACGCCAATAAACAAATTGTTGTCTCTAGTGATCGCCCTCCAAAGGCAATTCATAGTCTACAGGATCGCCTGAGGTCGCGTTTTGAGTGGGGTCTTCTAGCTGATATTCAGCCACCTGAGTACGAACACCGCCTCGCAATACTTCGTTCCAAAGCCGAGTCGTTGCGCTTTGCAGTACCGGCTTCGGTTATCGAATTTGTAGCTCGTCCTGAATGTAGTAGCGTGCGAGAGCTCGAAGGCGCTCTTAATCGTGTAATCGCCTATGCCACATTGCACGATGCTGCACTCTCGGTGACTCTGGCTTCTCAGGCACTTGAGCATATTTATAGTGAAAGCAGAATTCCCTCAAATCTGACACCTACAGAAGTTTTGGAGGGCGTTTGCCGCTATTATAATGTTGATATTGAACGAATTCGTGGTAAAAAACGCGATCGTGAAATCGTTTGGCCTCGCCAGATTGCCATGTATTTGATGCGTCAGGAGACCTCCGCTTCTTTGTTGCAAATCGGGATGGAACTCGGTGGGCGTGATCATACAACAGTCATGCATGGATGGGAAAAAATTCAAGGGCAGGTTGCAAATAATGACAACGTCCGTCGCGAAATCGCAGCCGTCCTGGAATCGCTACAGAGGAAGGAATAACAAATGGTTGATCCCATGAACGATACTGCACTTTCAGCATATATGGAAGCCCATGCGAATGATGCCCAACTATTACTCGAGGTCCTTTGTCGCCAGCCAAGTGTCGTTGCGCAGAATCTTGGCATAGCAGAAATGGCAGACTTGATCGAGACTCTTTTAGGTGAAATTGGTTTTCAAACCCAGCGTCTCCAGACCGAAGGGGCACCACCGGCCATTTACGCAGAATTGCGTGGTCGAAGCGACTACACGATACTCCTTTACAATCATTATGATGTTCAACCACCTGAACCGGTCGATTTATGGCATACACCTCCATTTGAACCGACTTTGCGTGACGGCAAACTTTATGCTCGTGGTGTTTCTGATAACAAAGCTGAAATCGCTTCACGCCTGACCGCTATTCGCGCTCTACAAGCTGTCTATGGTGAACTGCCAATTACCCTTCGCTGGATTATTGAAGGCGAGGAGGAGATCGGTAGCCCACATTTCGGAGCAATTGCACAGAAGTATAGTACACTGCTGCAAGCCGATGGATGCCTCTGGGAGGGCTCTGGATTTGATCCAACACTTCGTCCGCAATTGGGATTAGGTACAAAGGGTCTGCTTTACGTACAACTCGATATCCAGGGCACCGGCATCGACGCCCACTCAGGGTCGGCACCAATTTTACCAAGCGCAGCATGGAGACTCGTTCAGGCCCTCGCTACGTTACGCTCGCCCGAAGGCCAGATCCGTATTCCAGGCTTCTACGATGCGGTCTTAGCACCTTCAGCAGCACAACTGTCGGCCATTATTGATCAGCCAGATCAGGATGAGGAATTACGCGAAGCCTACAAAGTAGAGCGTTTCGTAGATAATTTGAGTGGTGCAGACCTTCGCAAACGTTTAGCTTTCACCCCAACGTGTAATATCGCCGGGTTGGTCAGTGGGTATGCTGGAGAAGGCTCGAAAACAGTTTTACCTGCCAAAGCTATGGCTAAAATTGATTTTCGCCTGGTTCCTGAACAAGACCCTGATGATATCCTGGCCAAATTGCATGCACACCTTGCTACGGCTGGTTACAGCGATATTCGCATCACGGCATTTGGAAAAGCCGATCCAGTTGTTACACCCATAGATGATCCTTTTGTGAAGCGGATCGCCACTATTGCAGAGTCGTTTGCAGGAAAACGACCAACAATAACGCCTATTGCCGGGGGAACACTTCCATTTTTGGGAGATCTACACCGTTACGTTGGAGTACCAGGTCTCGCTGCACCTGATAACCCTGTCTATTGGGGTTGTGGCGCTCACGCCCCAAATGAACATATCCGGCTCGAAGATTTGGATCGAGCCGTACGCTTTGGATGTTACTTATTCATGGAGTTGGGAAAGTAGCGAATACGGTACATCTTTCATTATCGTTCGACGATTGGCCGTTGCGCTTCCTGGATATGATGCGCCAATTCCTGGTGATAATCACCACTCGCGCTGCCAGGATCGGTGTGTATAAGTACCTCTGAAATACCGTTGATCTCATGAAAAAGCTGGTGGCGCACTTCTTCTGCAATCGCGTGGGCCTTTGATAAGGTTAATTCCGCATCCACTTCTATAGTCATAACCACATGCAGTGTATGTCCTACCCAGCGAGCGCGCACATCTGTAACTTGCTCCACACCTGAGACCGCAGTTGAGATTGTGATTATCGAGGGGACGACATGTGGATCGACTGCATCAAGTAGACGTTGCAGAACGCTACGTGAAGTTGAAAAAACGACGGTTACAATCACAATCGTGATTACGATACCCGCGATTGGGTCGGCTTTTGGAAAGCCTAGTTTTACCCCAACCAGTCCGATAAATGCCGCCAGTGAAGTGAGACCATCAATGCGTGAATGATGCCCGTCTGCAATCAGGGAAACGCTATTAATTCGTTTACCAACCGATATTTTGTATTGTGCAAGCAGTTCATTGCCAGCAACACCAACCAATGCGGCTGCCATACTTAGATAGATCTGTGTAGGAATATTACCACTTGTCAATTTTTGTACTGACTCTACAGCACTAGCAGTAGCACTTGCAATGATTACCAGCACAATAAAGATTCCTGCCAGGTCTTCTGAACGATAATACCCATAGGTATACCGTTGATTTGCGGCTCGATTGGAGATCACAAAAGCTATCCAGAGGGCAATGGTCGTAAAAACATCTCCAAAGTTGTGTAAAGCATCAGCGAATAGTCCGGCACTACCGCCAATCCAGGCAATAGCAAATTGAATTACTGCAACGAGTAACATACCTGCCGTTGAAATTTGAACAGCGCGCAGACCTTCACGGTTACCATAAAGATCTGCATCTACTTTACCATGCTCGTGTCCATGACCTTTTTCATGATGTTCACCGTGATTATGGTCGTGGTCATGCTCTACATGTTCATGAGTATGGGTTCCATGCTCATGAGAACTTTCATTTTGCTGCTTTTGCAAAACCTTCCTCCAAGGATTATGTTATTATTACAATCGAACCGTATTTATATTGGATGTTAATGACTTTGTGATACATGCAACAATTCACCTGCTTATACGTCTAATTATTAATACGATACCTGTTTTCGTTAAAAATTACTAGTAGGTTAGATTGCGCTTTTTATCTGGATGTCGAGAAATTTTGCGAAGACCGATGAATCGGCGATGTGCACGATACATCGGCACCTACGAAAGATAGATATAGTTTGTGAAAAATCATTATCGCACCTTCGCATTTGCTTATGAATACATTTACTGATTACTATACGGTGCTAGGCGTTGATTCACACGCACCCGCCAGCACCATCAAAGCTGCCTTTAAAAAGCTCGCACTGAAATACCATCCCGATGTTTACAAAGGACCGGACGCTCAGGAGCGAATGCGTGATTTGCTGATCGCTTACCAAACTTTGAGTGATCCTGCCTCACGTAGAAATTATGATGTGCAGCGTACCGAACATATATTGGATACCCCAGGCATGACGGAGGATGAGAAGCAACGTGCACGAGTTGTGGGCGGGCCCAGATCGGGCACACAAAATGCAGGAATGCAAACAAGGGTACCTCGACGAGATAACCAGCGTGCTTATGCTTTCCTTGATTTGAATGCCTCTCCCCAGACTCAACTTAAGTTAACCCTTGGTGATGTGAGTTACCACCTCTGGCCAGATGATATCTATTGTCTGAAAAACGAGGGCATACTGCGAGGAGTAGCTAACCAATCTAATGGTGGCTTGACTGATAGTTCAGCTCAGCATCCAGAAAATTATTGTCATCGCTGCCACCACCGTTGGATAGCAGTTTCATCTTCAGCTAAGTCACACACCATATGCCCTTCGTGTAAAGCCAGCGATTGGGCAGAATATATGCTTTTACGCTGTGTTCACTGTCATGCCATCTTCGAAAGTGAGGAGATTCGCGATAAGATTCTTGGTGGAGGTCAACTCTATAATCCTTACGAACTCTTCCCTCTTTGCCCAAATTGTAGAAGATCTGAATGGTGTCCATCTGAGAATGCTCGTATTGATGCCTTACGTGCAGCCAGTGCCCGTCGAAGAGCGATTCTATGGATGAGTGCATTTGCGATTGCAGTGCTTGTGATTGGCATTATGGCTGTGATGTTAACGAGGTTGGGAAGCTAGAGCGCCATTTTTTGCTTACTATGGTATGATGACAGATGTTAGTGGTGTACAAGAAACGATTTGCCTTTCATCCTGTAGAAACATCTGATTCTTCTTCAAACCGACAGCGATCAAAAAGGTGGACAACACATGAGTACACGCGTGGTCAGGCACATCATTTCCTCAAATTCAATTCCATTGTATGCTATTATTGCAGCTTTACTTATTTCTCTTAGCTTACTTGTCATACATTTCATTGGAATGGATCTATGGAAGGTGGCACTACTTATTCTCCTTGCCTGGTTGCCAATCTTTGTCGTCAAAACCAGAGAAATTTACCAGCAATATCGATGGCTCGCTTTCTTCTTCGTCCTCTTGATTGCCCAGAGTGTACATTTTACAGAACACATCGCGCAGATGATCCAGATTCACCTGCTGGGACTCAGTGGCATGCAAGCTCACGGTATTATTGGCATGCTTGACCTGGAATGGGTACACTTCATTTTCGATGCCCTTTGGGTACCAATTTGTGTTTACATTTTGCTGTTTGTTTATCGCAAAAGCAATCCATGGTTATGGATCCTGGCAGTAATCGTCACCTGGCACGCGCTTGAACATGTTGCAATTATGTCAGTCTACCTGAGAACTGGCATCGTAGGGTCATCTGGCCTTTTAGCGCATGGGGGAGCGATCGCGGGTGGCTTACCGCTTTTCCGTCCCGATTTGCATTTTCTCTACAACTTGATCGAAGAAACGCTCATTCTGACCGCCTATGCTTATCAACTTAAACATCTTCCTGGCTCAAGCGCATCCAATATCAATCTCAACAGTTCAATAGCCAGGGAGAAGGGATAAGAAAGTCAAATTGTAGTAGTGTATCCCTTTTTTGCATCAAGTATTTTGACTAAAGACTAAGAGAGTGGGCACCCGCTAAAGATGCCCACTCTCTTAGTCTTTTAAATCGGTATCAGTAAGAACTTATCTCTTCATTTTTTATTACTGACCGTTGTTGCTGACGTCTATTGCTGTACCTGAGGTCCCGTTGAACTGTACGTTTACTTTCACGGAGGTAGCGCTTGCGATAGCCTGAGCATTTCCATTAAAGTCTTTCAGTTCCGCTGTGGAGACGACGGGGAAGCTGAAACTTCTGTTACCAACCGTGAAGTGGATCACACGATCAGAGCCAACGGCCTGGGTTGTGACACCCTTAAATGTTACCGTATTTTGATCTTGCAGGTCGCCAGCATCTGTAGGCTTCAACTCCGTAGCTGTAAAACTTCCATTGTTGGCTGTAGCGCTAACCTTGACTACCTGGTTAACGCCTGGCAGGGAACCATTGAATTTTGAAAGATCGGTCTGGCCGGACACGATGCTCATCGGCAGGGTTGAGCCATCGGGCAATTTCACTACAACACTGCTACTAGTTATGGACTGCACATTACCGATAAAATCGATACTGCCAGGCTCATTTACACTGGAAGTTTCATTGGTATTTGGAGTTTCGTTCGCTTCAGGTGTAACATTTGTCCCTGACTCGATGCTGTAGGTGCCATCTGAGTTCTGGGTCACGTGGATCGAATAGAATTTACCAACCTGGTTCTGTAAATTGCTCATAACATTGTCAGGAATGTTATTAATAGTTTTGGTCTGACCATTTACATTTAGCGTTACAGAATGGTTCGCCGAGTTTACCGAAACCACTGATCCTGAAAAGGTGAGGTTTGTTAAACCATTGCTGCTCGTCGTGCCAACGCCGGCACAAGCCGTGAACATAATCATTACTACAATAGCAGCTATACCCACCACCATTTGTTTTACAACTTTTTGATTCATTAATTTTCTCCTTCTTAGATTTTGATTTGTTTTTAATTGAATTTGCTTCGACTTCGTTTTCATTCTCGTACTATCCACTAGCGTTTATATATCTCGTTATATATACGAATATACAGCATTTTTTTTGGCAATACTATGCCAAATGGCACAATGTATCTGTGAGATAGTACATAATTCATCGACACGATAAACAGCTACATCCCCAGTGGCAACCCTGGGGATGTAGCTGTTTATCGTGTCGATTATCCGGAGCTTTCCAATGCTCCCTTTTACCGCCTTCGGCAGCTGGGAGAAGAGGAGGGTGCGAGGACACCTCGCGCTCCGGCAAAGGGCTAGTCGCCCTTTGCAATCCCCTGTTTGACGAGCATAGGAAAGCCCTGGTCGATTATCAAATCAGGATAGCTATTTTGATAGAGCCTGGAATGAGGTTATGGTAGCTGAGATACCGCTTTGAAGCTGGATACGCAGACCACAATTACCCGATACCAGAGAGCTGTCTGTCGCTGTAGCCATCCACCCCGATGGTTCGGATGTGCCAGTTAGCCAGGCATTGGCTGAAAGGGTTGTACCGACAACACTAAAATCAATGCTGTAGGAAGTACCTGCGGCCGCGGCAAACGGGACAGTCTTCAACGTAGTACTTGTACCGTTCACCTTTTTCTGAATCACCAGGCTTCCGCCACTAATATACGCCTTGTACCAGTTATTTGTATCCGTCCAGCGCAAAACTGCTCCCAGATTTGCATTAGTAAAGCTACTCATCGAGCCACTAAATATCACTTCGGCATTCATAGCAACCGGACCAAGCACAGCATTGTAGGGAGCTCCTCCGTTTGCCAATTTTCCAGTATTAATGCTAATCGAGAATACGCTTGAAGTGTTCGCATCAGCGCCCCAGGTTTGCCCATCACTGGCCATGCCCCAGTGCTGCTGATTTGCACGCTGGAAAGTATCCTGAGCCAGCGTTGTTCCAGGCGATGGAGTGGCTGTGGGTGAGGGTGTCACTGTTGGTGATGGTGACAGAGTTGGCGATGGCGACGGTGTCACTCCCGGCGATGGCGTCATGCCTGGCGATGGTGTCGGAGTTGGAGCTCCGTTCTGTACGGCTTTCGCAAGCTTGTTAGCAAACTCTTCCGTAAACCAGATACGATTTTGCGTATCAACGTTCAATCCATCATGTGGATGCGCGTTTTGTGTGGGAGCCGAATATACCGAAAATGATCCTGTTCCAGAATCTGGGAAAGAGCCAAAAATGCCCTGTAACGAGTCATCGAACCAGATCAGACCATACCCATCAACACTAATGCCAGAGGTATGCGTACCATTACAAGTAGTGCATGTAGCTGGATAGGCATATTCGGTGACGCCAGTATTCGTCCCTGGTACCGCTTTTGCCACATTCAGCTCGCCTAGCATCCCAACCCACCCTTCTGTCCACCAGATATTCCCATTGGGGTCGGCACTGATCATGTGTGGTGTCAACCCCCCAGGTGGATTCGTGCGTATCTTATATTCGTTCAAGGTGCCACCACTGGTATATTCGCCAATCGACGCAACGGCTGAGTTATTTTCGGTGAACCAGATATTATTCGAGGCGTCAACCACGATACCATAGGGCTGGCTATTGCTGGCCGGGGTTGCTATTTCGGTAATAGTTTGGGTTGATGGATCAAGTTCACCGATTTTGTTGGTGTAATGTTCGGTGAACCAGATTTTGCCGGTGTGATCGATGGCAATGTCCCACGGGCCTGCGCCTGAGGTCGGCACGGGGATTTGTTGGAAGGTTTTGGCGGACGGGTTCAACATCCCAATAGCATTCGCCATGGGCATGGGGAACCAGAGATTGCCCTGGGCATCAAACGCGAGGAACAGCGGCTGAGCATAGCCAGCAGGCAGTTGGTACGTCGCAATCCAATTGGAAGCGGAAGGATTGTACTCCTCGATTTTTCCAGGTGGAGTAGAAGGGTTGCAGGTCGGGGAGGGATCGCACCCTGGAACAGCCACCCACACATTGCCCTTGCTATCAAACGTTGTGCCCCACGGTTCCTGACCACCATTCATCCAGAAATCGGTGACAGTGACACCAGGCGACTGCGCGAAACTATGCTGAGTTCCATTGCCAAACATGTTGAAAGCCAGAGCAAGGCTTAACAAAAGGGAACCCAGTACGATAAAACTTAGCAGAATTTTTCTCTTATCCATATATGTATTACTTTTTCTAAATACAGGTAAACAGTGAGATGCTTAACACTTCAAATGAACGATTAAACTCTTATAATAAGTACAACGAATGAGAAATGCCTTCGTAATTTGAATCTGGTTATATGGAAGCACTGATCCAACTTGACCAAACAAGCGTAGTCTATAAAGGAGGTTTATGCGCTTCTCGAAGACTACAGCGAGGGACTTCCGAGAGTGCATAGGAGACGGTTCACATGAGGGGGGAGACTTTCATATTCATGTGAACCGACTTTCCCTCGTTTGCCACAGCCTGTCTTTAGCGTCCCCTGAGAGCAAGAGCAATGTGCTATAATCTCCACTATGAGTGCGCAATGAGTGAAGGAGCAGGCTTCCATGGCAGAATCTTCAATCTTGATGGATGGTATTTATCCACCTCTTCCCACTTTTTTTGACGAGCAGGAAGAACTGGACCTTGTAACTTTACGAAGACATATCCAACGATTGGCGGAGACTGGGATTGCAGGATATGTCGTGATGGGAACGAATGGCGAAGCTGTTCACCTTACTTCGGAAGAACGTGCACAGATTATTGAAACTACACGAGACGTAGTTGGAGAAAATACGCCGCTTCTAGCCGGTTGTGGCGAACAATCTACCCGAGCAACCATTGCCAATTGCCAGCAAGCCGCACGCTCTGGAGCAAATATAGCTCTTGTATTGCCTCCCTTTTATTTCAAAGGTCGCATGGACTCACGCGCACTGATTGCGCACTATCGTGCTGTTGCAGACAATAGCCCTCTTCCGATAGTTATCTATAATATGCCTGCCAGCACAGGTGGTCTCGACCTTGATGCTACTACCATCTGTACACTTGCAGAACATCACAATATTATTGGTGTCAAAGATAGTGCGGGGAATATGGTAAAACTTGCTCAGATTTATTCTGAAACGCCTTCACGTTTCCGGGTATATGCGGGTAGCGCAGGATATTTGCTGCCCGCTCTGGTGGTTGGCGCAGTCGGCGCGGTTGCAGCGCTTGCCAATGTCTTCCCTCGTGAGGTTTGCCGGCTGCACGAACTTTTCACAGATGGGAAGTTAGAAGAAGCAAGACTCTTACAGGCTCGCCTGGTGCCTGCTAACACAGCCGTTACTGCAACCTTTAGCGTGCCAGGTTTAAAAGCAGCCCTCGAACTTACCGCCGATTATGGTGGTCGTCCTCGCTCGCCTCTATTACCCTTAACTGAACATGAACGCAAGCTGCTTGCGGAAATCTTGAGGAGAGTATAAGCACAATCTTTGCGGGTGTTCAGGAGGTAAGGACAAATGGCGTTGGATATTGAATTATACCGCCGAACTATTTATACATCTGTTGACCATCATACTCAAAAACTTCGTCGTATCAGTGTCATTGATATTCACCCCGAGGGAGCGACCCGCACGTTAGTCCTGGCCCATGGATATGGTGGAAGCGCAACACAATGGCTGTACCAGTTGCAATTTTTCGGGCAAACTATGCGTGTCATCGCTCCAGACATGCGAGGGCATGGTATGAGTGATGATCCTGAAAATCTCCCTTATACTATGAAGGGGCTTGTTGATGACCTGGTGCTTGTTTTGGATCGCCTGGAGGTGCAACATCCATTTTACCTTCTCGCGCATTCCTTTGGGGGAGCCATTTCTACTGAATTCGCATTGCGCCACCCAGAAGAAGTGAGCGGCCTTGTACTGATTGGTGTTCCCACCCGCTTCATTCTACGAGCAATTGTCGAACGTTTGATGCTCATCCCAGATCCGCTTTTTAGTTGGATAGCGAAAGTAATTAAGGTCGCATTATTTGCTCCACAACGCACACTGAAGCGGATGTTGCATAGTGTCCTGACACCCTGGCGAGGAGACGAGCGAGTACAACTGCTGCAAGTTCCCACGCTGGTTGTACTTGGACACCGTGACACCGTTTTTCTACGCGAGCATTATGAAGATGTGCCACGCAATATACCACACGCACAGCAGGTTGTTATTCCTGTCTCATCCCATCTTGTACAACTCGAACGCCCCGATGCGGTCAACCGCGCGATACGCAGGTTTATTGAGCCTAGAGCCACAGAAGGTAAGAGCGAATCACGAACTCGAGTTACTCAATTAAGTCCGCACGCTGCTCGCCATGCTGAAATGCCCTGGCTGCAATATTACGATAGAGAAGTACCAGAATCGTTGCCTATTCCGAAGCAGTCGCTACATGATCTGCTTAGCAATGCCTCACGCGAGTTTCCTGATAGAGCTGCTCTTATCTTCTTTGGGCAAAAAATTGGCTACCGAGAACTGGATCGTTTAAGTAACAGATTCGCCCATGCCTTGCAAAGATTAGGCGTTAAAAAAGGGGATCGGGTTGCAATAGTCTTACCCAATATTCCTCAATTTGTGATTGCTTTTTATGGCATACTCAAGGCCGGTGCGGTAGTTGTTCTAGGGAGTCCGCTTTCGAACGAGGCAGAGATTGCATACCAGCTTCAGCATTCTAGCGCGCAGGTATTATTAACTTTATCCTCATACCATGCTATGGTTGAGCGTGTATATAATACCACTCACATCAAACAAGTAATTTATAGTAATGTTCGAGAATACCTTCCTATACGACAACGTGTAAAACTTGCGAGCCTGATCGATGAATCTGGCAATGCAATTCACGTATCTACATCTCAATCCAGCAACCATGTCTCGTATTCAAGTTTAACAAGCGAAAAGAGAGAGCAACGTGCAGTTTCGGCGGCCAATTCACAACTCATCGAATTAATCGATCAAAATAATTTCAGAACTCGCACTTCGGCGAAAACTGCTAGCCTGACGCAAGAACACCTACCCTTAAGCAAGCCAACCTGGAAGCAATATGACTTTCAGCAACTTTTGCGCAGCCAGCCGATGACTCCGCTCAACAGTGGTACAGGTGAACATGACCTTGCACTTCTTCAATATACCTCTGGCACAACGGATATCCCCAAAGGGGTGATGCTTTCACATGGGAATCTCGTGGTGAACATCGTACAGGTCCGGCATTGGATGCCAGATGCCAGGCGAGGACGCGAAGTTGTCTTATGCGCCTTGCCACTTTCACATTCATACGGCGTCACCAGTTGCATGAATACTTCTATTGGGATTGCAGGAACGTTAGTACTCTTACCAACATCGCGCATCAATCGTATTTTAGAAGCTATTAAGAACTATCATCCAACTATATTCCCAGGAATTCCTGCACTCTATCTTGCCATCGCCAATTATCCTAAAGTGCGTTCGTATGGTGTTGCGGCTATCCGCACTTGTATCAGTGGTTCAGCTCCATTACCAGTCGAGGTGCAAGAAGAATTTGAGAAACTCACACGAGGGCGGCTTGTTGAGGGATATGGCTTGACTGAGGCTTCTCCTGTTACTCACTCGAACCCATTGAAAGGCGAACGGCATGTAGGCAGTATAGGCATACCCTTACCAGAAACCAATGCCTGTATTGTTGATTTGAAGACAGGTGAAAATCTCCCATATGGCGAGATAGGTGAATTACTTATCAGTGGACCGCAGGTAATGCAGGGTTATTGGAATATGCCGGAAGAGTCACAAAATACGCTCAAAAATGGATGGTTACACACAGGGGATCTCGCGCGTATGGATGAAGATGGCTTCTTTACGATTGTTGATCGCAAAAAAGACCTCATTCTCGCGGGTTCTTACAATGTCTATCCACGGGACGTTGAGGAGGTGCTTTATGAGCACCCCAAAGTGTTGGAAGTTGTTGTCGTCAGTATCCGGGACTCAAATGAAATAAACAGAGCAGGTGAAGAGAGCACGTCACCTGCCTCTCCGTTTATTAAAGCCTTTGTTGTCCTCAAACGCGGCGAAAAAGCTACCCCAGATGAACTCCTCGCGCTTTGTCGTGAACGCCTTGACGCTTACAAAGTGCCGCGCCAGATCGAGTTTCGCTCAGAGTTGCCCAAAAATTTTGTTGGCAAAGTGCTCAGGCGATTGCTGGTAGAAACGTGACATTCTACTTACGAGACGGTAAACATTACGAACGTTGCGAGTTTGGCGTCACTGCAATCTGATTGCGTACACCAGTACAATTCGACAGTGCCAGTAGCTGCTTGATTCAATGTAGCAGTGAAGTAACCGTGATCAAAATTCGATTGGATTGTCAGGATTTTGCTCCCCAGAGAGGTAGTGTCACTGTACAACTTTGCTTCCGCATAGCCTGACTGGCCATTTGTTGTCAGGTTAAATGTCACATAGACGTTCTGTCCCGCAGCAAAGTTGCTTGTTACATGGGTCGGAAAATCGTTGCTATCGATAGCGCTTGAAGTCTGGGCTTTCGTGATAATAGCCGCTGCTGCAGGATCAATTTGTGCGCCTGAAGGTGTAGTTGTTCCTGAAGTGGGAGTCGCTGCAGGTGTTGTTGCTGTCGCTTGTGCTGTAGTAGCTGTTGGAGTGACGGTGTTCGTCGTGTTGTTATTTGAATTGCCGGAAGCCGCACGGATTGCTAACAATCCGCCGCCAATTATGAAGAGCACCAGCACAATGATGCCGATGATCAATCCAACACCTGGACCTTTGCGCCGAGTCGGAGGCGTTGGAGGTTGTCCTGGTGGTACGAGGGAACCAGGAGCTTGCCCGTAACCAGGTGTCTGCGCATAAGGAGTACCATATGAGTTTGGCGGGGGTGGCGTACCATACACATTAACTGGTGGCGGAGGTGGTGGAGCCTCATTAGAGTATTGTTGTGGTGTACTATATGGTGCCCCATACACAGTTGGTGGAACAACTTGCTGGTTTTGAAATGGGTTCGCCTGAGGTGTTTGATAAGAAGATGATGCTGCTATGGTAGGTTCCACTTGCGGTGTCCCTGCGGGTTGGTTCCCTGCATTTCCCTGACTATACATTTTGGAGCCACAATTTGTGCAAAACGCTGCTCCCTCTGGAAGCGAAAAGCCACACGTACTACATTGCATAATAATCCCTCCTGCCAGGATGTGTCAGGTAGCCCTGTTCACTACCTGAGAAAAATTTCTACAGTAAAGCCGGTTAGAGCCACTTCTTCTAGCCTCAACCGGCTACCGTAGTATACTATGTTATTTACTGATTGCAAACTGTTTCACAGTCTGCCAATCTTACATTTGTACTTCCAAGGGATTTTTTCTCAACGTGCATCATGTTACCCTCACCACTATTCTACA
>DATMNR010000415.1:0-3339 GCA_035568795.1 Ktedonobacteraceae bacterium | reverse complement strand
AGTTACTGACTGATCAGAGGATACACTAAAGTAATACGCACTATCAGGGTTGTCATCGGTGAAAATTCTCATGGGATCATGTGTGAAAGGATCAAGTACATCGTAAAGATTGGCTTGCGTAACGTATGTCATATCACCCATCATGAGCGTATAGCGATTGACTGGAATCGTTTGAAAGGATTGAGCAAGATTCCATAGTTCCTTCTCACCGATACCATCGTTTTGATCACCTGCAATCCAGAAAAGTATACCATTCTGTTGGTAAATCAACTCGCTACGTTCACCATATAACCACCTATGTTGATACTTGCCAATCCGCTGCCACTGGCCGTTTATAAAGATAGCCGCTGGTTGTCCATACCGGTTGACCTGTATGGGATGTACAGCTTTATCCAAGACAACTGGAAGCACTTCTTCACTCGGTAACATTTCACGTATGACAATCTGACCCGTCCCTTTTGGCTTGACTCCGGTAAGGCTATAGACTAACTCGATAATGGGGCCATTAGACCACGATTGCTCTGTTCCATGATAGAGATAAATGGAGTCCAGGTTATAGTCGTGAGGCATTGATTGCGGCCAGTATATCTTAAAATGCATTTGTTGTTGTGCGGCAAAGAGTGTTATCTGACTGGGCTGATTGTTCGCGTTATTGTGTGTGGACTTATGCTGATGCGGGAACGTACGCACGCCTTTTGGATAGGTAGTTACTTGATACACACCACCGCGAGAGCCATGCAGCAAGACAGCCATCCCAGCAGCAAATGAAGGAGCCGTAAAAGCAACCGTAACGAGCATAATGAGCGTAAATGCGACGACTGAGACAAGCAGCGAACCGCGAGCGTAGATATTGCTCAGGCCAGTAATGAAGGCATCGAAAGCCGAGCGTGGGGCATGGAATAGTCTACGGCGCAGCTTGAGACGGCGAAAGACACGCGCACGAGTCCTATGTTCAAATCCAGGTTCAACAGAACGGAAGAGTTGGTCTTCTGACGCTAGTAGAGTTTGCACAAAGTATGGAGGCAATTCCTCTTGTTCAGGTGAGAAGATCGAATTCAATTCATGCACAAAGACCAGGTCATCCTCGCCAAAATCGGGTGGGACTACCTGCTCAGGTGCAGCGAGTGAGAGAAGATCATTGCTCTCATTATTCAGTTGTTCGTCAAATTCGCTCATACTCATGTGTATGCTCCTTGAGCGCCTCACGTAAGCTTTTCCGCGCTCGCCAGAGCCGTGTATCGACAGCGTGACGAGTTAGCCCTGTCTTCGCCGCCAACTCTTCGGTACTGGCAAACTTAAAGTATCGCTGGTAAATCAAATAGCGGTCAAGCTCAGGCAACGTCGCCAAGGCCAGGCGCAATTCTTCGCGCCTTTCACTCTGTTCCATCAGAGTTTCCATACTGGAATCAGGGTGTGGGGGAAGAGTAGCACGATTTTCATAATCATGTCCTCCCCATCCAGAAGTTCTTCCATTACTACTTCCATCTGAAGTAGTCCACTGGCGGATCTCATCCGCCGATTGTAAGTTATGAGTTTGACGTCGACATAATTGGCGTCGGCGATCCAGGGCGATATACTTCGCCCGCATCGTAAGCCAAGTGCGTAGCGTTCCCCGTAAAGGATCGAAGGTATCGATCTCCTGCCAGACAGCAATGAAGAGATCATTTACACACTCTTCGGCATCCTGGGAAACTCCGATCCCATCCAGTACCAAACGAATAAAGTAGAACACTTCTCGTGAATACCGTGAGATGAGTGTCTCCAAAGCCTCGGGATCACGCTGTTGCAACCTTTGTGCCAGGTCTTCATCCGACCAGTTTTGCCGCACCATGATTGCTCCTTCAGATCTGGGCACGTCTCTCTACCGAATTTCACCGCTGGTCACCCTTCAGCGTACAGCATCTTTAAGAATGCTGTCTTGACTTGTAGAACCAGAGTATTGAGACATACCGGACCGGTGGTGTACTTGCCCTCGTCCTGAAAGATATACGCTGTTTAGAACTGCAATCTCTCAAATTAAAATATCGTAGATAAGTGAAAATCAAATATGAACGAGGGTCTCTACAATTTTGCTTGAAAGAACGTTAAAAGTCAAGTTCTTTTGTATACATTCGAGGGTTCCTACTAAAACCTTACAATGTCCTTACAAGACCTTCGGTTCGGCCCCACAAGTGGAAAAGTAGGGGAATAGCAGAGTCACCCTGCTTCTGTATACAGAAGCGTGTTATAATGGCCTTACCACGTTATCACGAATGGGAGGCAATAGTATGACATTCTCAATTGTGGCTCGCGATCCTCAGAAAGGCGAGTTAGGAATTGCGGTTCAGTCCAAATTTCTAGCAGTGGGAGCAGTCGTACCATGGGCAAAGGCAGGTGTTGGAGCAATTGCCACACAATCCTGGGCTAACACATCATACGGACCGCTTGGATTGGAACTTCTGGAAAACGGATTGCCGGCCAACGAGGTATTAGCGGAATTGACCCGCAACGATGAGAGCCGAGCACAGCGCCAGGTAGGTATTATCGGCGTTACTGGCGCACCTGCCACCTATACAGGCGAGGAGTGTTTTCCCTGGGCCGGAGGCCACATTGGAGAACATTATGCATGCCAGGGCAATATTCTGGTGGGAGAGGATACGGTGCTCGCAATGGCACGCACATTCGAAGAGACGGCTGGACATCTTTGCGATCGCCTGGTTACGGCTCTGTCAGCAGGTCAGGAAGCAGGAGGTGACAGCCGCGGACAACAATCGGCAGCCCTGCTTGTCGTGCGTGAAAGCGGTGGATATGAAGGATTCAATGATCGCTTTATCGATTTACGAGTAGATGACCATATGCACCCTATCGATGAACTACAGCGTATTCTGCAATTGCATAAACTTTACTTATTTCCGACAGAACCAGATGATATCCTCGTCATTGACCACGAACTAGCGGCAGAATTACAAGAACGCTTGACTATAAGTGGTGACTATCAGGGCAATATCACAGGCTCGTATGACGAGAGTACACGCGACGCTTTTCGGAAATTTAGCGGACGTGAAAACATGGAAGAACGCTGGTTCGAGGATGCACATATTGATCGCGTTTTGCTTGAGTTTATGCGCCAAAAATTGCGAAAGTGATCAATCTGTTCCCTGTTCATATAGGGGCGCACGTCAAGAGTTACATCGACTCGAACTCTTATCACACGTTTAGCATAGGAATCTTCGAAACCGTCCAGCGCTCGTTGGGACTGGCTACCTCAAACTGTACCATAGAGATAGCATCGGTAGGACAACGTACAATGCATAGGCCACAACGAATACACTTCTCTTCGTCGATAATCATGTCGGCGCC